>NZ_JAZGQA010000182.1:0-8397 GCF_048593855.1 Yersinia sp. 2542 StPb PI | reverse complement strand
TGTGATGTGATCATCTTGTTGATTTTATTATTGGTACTTATAATTTAATGGTTTGGTATTCCTGATGTAAATTACTGTATGAGCATATATAAGATACTTTATGTGAATATCTTGTTCACGCACTTATCTATGGGCGTTATTAACTGAAAGGTAGGGAGGGAGGGAATTAATACTTTTGCATTTATACAAGGATGAGACTCATTTTACCTGATAAGAGTAATGATGAGAACATTGGCATCGTTAATAGTAAGAGAATAAAGATATTTTGAGGTATGCAAAAGTATCAGCAGGATTCTTCTATTAATCATGTCATCTGCATAAAGATCAGTGGAGTTAAGCATGCTTGAACACAACTTAGTAGCCGACGACCAAGTAACTAAAAAAGAAGGTAGTGATGTTCACTTAAGAAGTGTCGACCTCAATTTATTAACGGTTTTTGATGCTGTGATGCAAATGCATAATGTAACACGTGCAGCCCAGTCACTGGGGATGTCCCAGCCTGCGGTGAGTAACGCAGTCGCCCGCTTGAAAGTGATGTTTAATGATGAGCTGTTTGTTCGTTATGGCCGTGGTATCCAGCCTACCGCCAGGGCTCGTCAGTTGTTTGGCCCGGTTAGACAAGCTCTACAATTAGTTCAAAATGAGCTACCCGGTGCTGGCTTTGAAGCCAAAAAAAGTGGGCGAATCTTTAATCTATCTATTTGTAGCCCGTTAGATATTAGATTGACGGCACAAATAATAGAAAGTGTTAAGCAATTAGCGCCTAATGTTCAACTCATTATCAAATCTTATTTGAATGATAATATTGAGCATCAGTTACGTTATCAAGAGACCGAGTTTGTGATAGGTTATACCAAGTTTGAGCGCCCAGACTTCCATTACTTATCAATATCTAATGATGAGTCCGTTTTGGCGGTCTCAAAAAATCACCCCCGTATTGATAATTCAATTACGCAAGAACAGCTCCTTTCAGAGTCACACGCGGTAGTGTCATTGGATAAAATAGGTTCTTTCAGTGAGCATTATTATGAATCAGAAATAAGTGCTCAAACTATTGTATATGAAAGTACCGATATGAATAGTGTGCTTAATATTGTATCCCAAACTTGCTTTGTGGCTATTGCCCCTCGCTGGCTTGTTCAAACATACAGTGAAGCACTTAATCTGAAACTTATCTCTTTACCTTGGAAGGAAACATGCCGCCCATGTTATCTCACGTGGCACGAATCTACTGATAGAGATAAAGGCCATCAGTGGATGAAAGAGTTACTCAGCCAATTGGATACTCCTGAGTAATTACTTTTGTTAACCCCTGCTGCTGGAATCATATTATTTTCAGTGGCAGGTAAAGGTAACAACTAAATTAAAACATATTTTGTTTCCAGCCATTGGTCAGTTCAATACAACGTTATTGCCGTGTTTACCCATCACTCCTATGGTTCTAAACGCTCTCTTTTTCATCAAAGTCAATTTCAGCTCACACTTCTACTCTGAATTTTGTTTGCCATAGCCAATAGAGCAGGTAGACTGCGCGAAAAAAAGTGAACACATGTAAGCTGAATGCCAATTAGTGGTAAGTTGCAGTACACTTTAATGGATAATCAATACCCAATAGATTTCAAGGTGTAGCAAGGCGGTAAATGAAAGGCTCCCAATGAACGGACTCCGTCACGTGATTTGGATGAGCACCCGCCATCACACAGTAGCAACTTGGAAGACAGCAAGTATATAGCGAGCGGCGATGTTATGACCCACACATTAGAGCAATACCACCTTGTGCGCCGTCTGCGCCAACAAATCAGCCACCGTGCTGACCAGATAGCTTGGCGTGAATGGTCACCCGAGGGTGAAAAACAACTAAGCTGGCAGCAGGTTGACACGCATGTCACCCGGATTTCAGCAGCTTTGTTATCCCTCGGGGTTGCCATTCAGGAGCGTATTGGGATTTTTGCCAACAACAGTATGACTTGGTCGTTGGCGGATTTAGCTATTTTACAGTTGCGTGGCGTCAGCGTCCCACTGTATGCCACCAATACCAGCACTCAGGCGGCTTATGTGCTCAATGATGCCGATGTGCGTATTTTATTTGTCGGTGGACAGACACAATTTGATGTTGCCGCAACACTAAAGCCGCTGTGCCCGCAACTTGCTCAAATTATTGTATTAGACCCCGCAGTCGATTTGCGCGGTTGTGAATACGCCCAACACTTAGCTGATTTTGAGCAACAACCTGATGCGGTCCAACAGCACCTACTCACTACGCGTATAGATAGTTGCGACTTAAATGATTTATTCACACTGATTTATACCTCGGGTACCACGGGTGAACCTAAAGGTGTGATGCTGGATTACCGTAATATGGCAGCCCAGCTTTATTTGCACGATCAGCGCTTAACCCTGACAGCAGAGGATGTCTCTCTTAGTTTCCTGCCATTATCCCATGTGTTTGAGCGGGCGTGGAGCTTCTATGTAATGCATACCGGCGCACAAAATGTCTATATCAGCGACACTGATTGGGTGCGCTCGGCGATGCAGGTAGTAAAGCCGACAGTGATGTGTGCCGTCCCTCGTTTTTACGAGAAGGTATTCAGTGCCATCAATGACAAAGTTGCTCTGGCAAAATGGCATCGCCGGATATTGTTTCGCTGGGCGGTAGGTCGGGGTGAGCGCAAATTCCAAAGCCTGCAACGTGGGGAAACATTATCATTGTTATCCGAACAGCTGTACCAGCTGGCGGATCGTCTGGTGTTGAGGAAATTGCGAGGGGTGTTGGGGGGTAGAGTGCGCTTTTTACCGGCCGCCGGTGCTCGGTTAGATGACAATATCATCCTGTTTTTCCAGTCCATCGGTATCAACATTAAGTACGGCTATGGCATGACCGAAACCTGTGCCACCGTCTCTTGTTGGGAAGAGCAAGACTTCCGGTTCGGCTCTATCGGTAAGCCATTACCGGGGATTGATGTGCGTTTGGGCGCAGAGAATGAAATTCAGGTACGTGGCCCGATTGTGATGCGTGGTTACTTTAATAAACCGCAACAGACGGCAGAGTCGTTCACCGAAGATGGTTGGCTCAAAACGGGGGATGCCGGGGCGTTGGATGCTCAGGGTAATTTGTTTATCACCGAACGGCTGAAAGATTTGATGAAAACCTCCGGCGGCAAATACATTGCGCCGCAAATGATTGAGGGCACACTCGGTCAGGATCGTTTCATTGAGCAGGTCGCGATTATTGCCGATACGCGCAAATTTGTCTCAGCGCTGATTGTGCCCTGTTTTGAATCACTTGAAGAGTATGCTCGTTCGATAAACCTGAAATACCACGACCGGTTAGAGTTGTTACGCCATAGCCATATTGTCGGTTTGTTTGAACAAAGACTGAAAGATATGCAAAAAGAGTTGGCGATGTTCGAGCAGGTTAAGCGCTTTACGTTGTTACCACAGGCATTCACCATGGAAACAGGTGAACTGACACCGACGATGAAATTGCGTCGCAAAATCATTCTCCAGCGTTATCAGAATGAAATTGATTCGATGTACCGTGATTAATCGATAGTGTTATTACGTTGCTGTCTGTTGTTAACAGGCAGCCGCTGTTTTTCTGAACGTTCAGCACTTTCGCCACCTGGTTCGGTATCGCCCCCGGTTTTTTCTTCCTCCGATGCATAAAAATTATCAGCCTAATTAAGTTCTATGATTGGTCATCTTGACGGTGTTTAAACTAAGATCACTCCTTAACAGGCAGTGTTTTATGTTTGGAATGCGAGCAAAAACAGAGTGCGACCAACAGAATTGTCTTTAGCGCAGCGAATTGCCATTTGCCTGCCAGAAAATCTGACGTTATGTTAATAAGTTGGTTACGTTAAAAATAATAAATATAGGAATCAGGGCGTAGTGCCTTTCCTACAGGATCCCGTGGAAATGACTTCCCGTTATCCAATGAGCAAACAAAGCCTGGAGGCAAAACCCATGGAGATGTTGTCAGGAGCCGAGATGGTTGTCCGGTCGTTAATCGACCAGGGCGTGAAGCATGTATTCGGTTATCCCGGCGGGGCCGTACTTGATATCTACGATGCCCTGCACACGGTCGGCGGCATCGATCACGTGCTGGTACGCCATGAACAAGGCGCGGTTCACATGGCCGATGGTTATGCTCGGGCAACCGGTGAGGTTGGCGTGGTGCTGGTCACTTCCGGCCCTGGGGCGACCAATGCCATTACCGGTATTGCTACCGCGTATATGGATTCTGTACCGATGGTGGTGCTTTCCGGTCAGGTACCTAGCTCATTGATAGGTTACGATGCTTTTCAGGAATGTGACATGGTGGGGATCTCCCGCCCAGTGGTGAAACACAGTTTTTTGGTGAAGCGCACTGAAGATATTCCAATGGTACTGAAAAAAGCCTTCTATCTGGCATCGACTGGCCGCCCAGGTCCGGTCGTTATCGATTTGCCAAAAGATATCGTTGGCCCTGCGGTAAAAATGCCTTACGCCTACCCGGATCAGGTTAGCTTGCGCTCTTATAATCCCACGGTACAAGGCCATCGTGGGCAGATTAAACGCGCGCTGCAAACTATTCTGGCGGCTAAAAAGCCCATCATGTATGTCGGCGGTGGGGCGATTAATTCTGCCTGCCACGAAGAGCTGCTAGCTCTTGCTGAGCAACTGAATTTGCCGGTGACCAGCTCTTTGATGGGGCTGGGGAGCTTCCCGGGCACTCATCGCCAAAGCGTGGGCATGTTGGGGATGCACGGGACATTCGAAGCCAATATGGCGATGCACAATACGGATCTGATTTTTGCCGTTGGCGTGCGCTTTGATGACCGAACCACCAATAATCTGGCGAAATACTGCCCGAATGCCACTGTGGTACACATTGATATCGACCCGACTTCAATTTCGAAAACCGTAAATGCTGATATTCCGATTGTTGGTGATGCTAAACAAGTCTTGGTACAGATGCTGGAGCTGCTGTCTCAGATTGATTGCACACAAGATTGCGATAGTTTGCGTGATTGGTGGCAATCCATCGAACAATGGCGTGCCCGTAATTGCCTGAGTTACAACAAAGACAGCGGAAAAATCAAGCCGCAGGCAGTGATCGAAACCCTACATCGCCTCACCAGCGGTGATGCCTATGTCACCTCTGATGTCGGTCAACACCAGATGTTCGCCGCACTTTATTATCCGTTTGATAAACCACGCCGTTGGATTAACTCAGGAGGCCTTGGGACAATGGGCTTTGGCCTGCCGGCAGCGCTTGGCGTTAAACTGGCGTTACCAGACGAAACCGTAGTTTGCGTTACCGGTGATGGTAGCATCCAGATGAATATTCAGGAGTTATCTACTGCACTGCAATATAACTTGCCAGTGCTGGTGCTGAACCTGAACAACCGCTATCTCGGCATGGTGAAACAGTGGCAGGATATGATCTACTCTGGCCGCCACTCACAGTCTTATATGGATTCGCTGCCTGACTTCGTCAAATTGGCTGAAGCCTATGGTCATATTGGTGTTTCCATCCGCACGCCGGATGAGTTGGAAAGCAAACTGGCTGATGCCCTGACACAATTATCCGCGACCAAGCGTTTGGTATTTGTAGATGTGACGGTTGATGAAACGGAGCATGTTTACCCGATGCAGATTCGTGGTGGTGGCATGGACGAAATGTGGCTTAGCAAAACGGAGAGGACATAATTATGCGCCGCCGGATTTTATCAGTTCTACTGGAAAACGAATCAGGTGCCCTCTCAAGAGTGGTGGGCCTGTTTTCTCAACGTGGTTATAACATTGAGAGTTTAACGGTTGCGCCGACCGACGATCCTACACTTTCCCGCATGACGATTCAGACCGTAGGTGATGCCAAAGTTCTGGAGCAGATAGAAAAACAGCTACATAAATTGGTGGATGTACTGCGCGTCAGTGAGCTGGTTTCTGGCTCACATGTTGAACGTGAGATTATGCTGGTGAAGTTGCAGGCCAGTGGCTACGGGCGTGAGGAAGTGAAACGGTGTGCGGAAATATTCCGTGGGCAAATTGTGGATGTTACCGCCACGCTCTACACCGTCCAACTGGCGGGCACCAGTGATAAACTGGATGCATTCCTCAATGCGGTGCGGGAAGTGGCAGAAATTGTTGAAGTTGCCCGCTCAGGCATTGTTGGTGTGTCACGCGGTGACAAGATTATGCGTTAATGAAACTTATTAACACTGACTAATCTCCAATAATCAGGCTCGGCAGGTGTGTCGGGCTTTTTTTTTCTTATTTTTTAACCGAGATAGCGTTATAGGGCGGTTAAAGCGGTTGCTCAATAGTGAGTTCTGCGGTTAGATCTACAGTGTGCTATATCCGTAGTTAAACTATGTCTATAAATCGTGTGTTTTAGCCTGTAACACTGCGGTTTATTGGCGTATTGAGAAACGCTGGGATATTTAGCTCTGGCAGACATCATGCCTTTCATCACTTTATTGGGTTTATAAGGGGTTAATGTGAAACTGGATGAAATCGCGCGTCTTGCGGGCGTTTCGCGTACAACGGCCAGTTATGTCATTAATGGCAAAGCGAAACAGTACCGAGTCAGCGATAAAACAGTAGACAAAGTTATGGCGGTTGTCAGGGAACATAACTATCACCCAAATGCTGTTGCGGCAGGATTGCGCGCGGGCAGAACCCGCTCCATCGGTTTGGTGATCCCGGATCTTGAGAATACCAGCTATACCCGCATTGCAAATTATCTGGAACGCCAGGCGCGCCAGCGCGGTTATCAACTGTTGATAGCCTGCTCGGAAGATCAACCAGATAACGAGATGCGTTGTATCGAACATCTGTTACAGCGTCAGGTTGATGCCATTATCGTTTCTACCGCATTGCCCCCTGAGCACCCTTTTTACCAGCGCTGGGCTAATGATCCATTGCCAATAATTGCATTGGATCGGGCGCTAGATCGGGAGCATTTCATTAGCGTCGTCGGCGCGGATCAAGAAGATGCACTGATGTTGGCACAAGAACTGCGTGCCTTCCCGGCGGAATCTGTATTGTATTTAGGCGCGCTGCCGGAGCTGTCAGTCAGTTTCTTGCGTGAGATGGGATTCCGTGAGGCGTGGAAAGAAGATCCACGTAAAGTCGATTACCTGTATGCCAATAGCTACGAGCGCGAAGCTGCCGGTGTGCTGTTTGCGCAGTGGCTTAAGACCCACCCAATGCCACAGGCGTTGTTTACCACCTCATTCCAGCTACTACAGGGCGTTATGGATGTTACCTTAAAGCAAAGTGGGCGTTTACCCAGTAATCTGGCGATTGCTACTTTTGGTGATAACGAGCTGCTGGACTTCCTTGAGTGCCCAGTACTGGCGGTGGCACAGCGTCACCGCGATGTTGCCGAGCGCGTACTGGAGCTGGTATTAGCCAGTCTGGATGAACCGCATAAACCGAAACCGGGTTTAACCCGTATTCGCCGTAATTTGTTCCGCCGTGGCAGTTTGAGCCGCAAGTAACCGAGTAATAAACATTTCGGTTAAGACGCTTAATACCCAATAGATTTTATGGTGCAGGAGGCGGCAGCGGCTTCAACGAGGTGAGGCCCATGGATGGGCCGAGTAGTGAGCACAGCCAACACACCGGCACCATGAAAGATGACGGGTATTCAAATATAGCCCGCCACGCGGAACAATCGACGGCAATATTCCAGGAAATAGCCGTAAGCCACACCCATCGCCATCGAAACCAACGCGTTACTGGTAACCGCTGTAGTGATTTGCTCTAAATCAGCCCCGACCGACCACAAAATCATGGCATAAACCGGAGACTGGAAGCTGACATAGGCCAGTAAGTCTGCCAGATTCCGTGCCCAAAAATACTTGCCGACATGATGACGCGCAAAGCGGATAAAGGCATCCCGATACACCCCATAAGGCCAGGCAATAAGGATATTGACCGGTATTGAAACCAGGCGAGAAGAAAGAGACTGCTGGAAGGTCATTCCCGAGATCACGATTTCAATTATCATGCCGATGACAAAACAATACACGACCAGTGCAAAAGTNTCGGCTGCGGCACTACGCAGACGGGACCCAGTTGAAAACATTGTGATTAACTCCCTACTTGGGGGAAAAATCTGCTAAAACGCCAATTCATGAGATTATTAGCAGGATTTATATATTGCTCATCATTTGAATGTCAGGTGATTGTATTGCTTTTTTGCTTTTGATGTAGTTTACAGTGCTATTGTTTGTAATATAACCAGCTCAAAATTTTTATTTTTAACATTTGGCTGATTTTTATACTTTGTACTGTGAGGAATTGAGCTTTTGGTGGTTTTTTAAATGGTAAGGTGTCTTGTTTTACTTTAAAAACAGATAGTTGTGTTTCTACGTTATCAGCCGAGGGGGGCCGGCAAAGGTC
>NZ_JAZGQA010000181.1:0-8476 GCF_048593855.1 Yersinia sp. 2542 StPb PI | reverse complement strand
GGTGCTTGAAGCTGTCTGCTTTGGGCATTGTTTGAACCAGTGCTGTAAGTGCCTTGGTAAAAACAGTTGTTGTCATAAAGCAGATAGGAAAAAGCCCCGTACTGAGGTTAATCAATACGAGGCTCCCTAATGCCGAACAACATTACGGTAGCTTCTTACCTGCTGAAAGGCAAGGCAAGGAGGCTGAATATGCCACAAAAATATCCCCTTCTTACTTGAAATTACAGCGTTGTTAGCTGCTCTCGTTCACCCGAATCACTTACTTATGTAAGCTCATCGGGATTTACTCGTTTGCCGCCTAGCTGCAACTCCAATTACTTTGGGGATATATCAGTATTGTTGGTATGTCGTCGTTTGGTTTTATATCAGCATAAAAAAAGCCAGTCAGGGTGAACTGACTGGCTTGATACCCCCGAGTAAATCAGGGGCGGCATAAACTGTTATTACAGTTTAGAGGCGTTTTCAGACAGGTATTTAGCTACGCCATCTGGTGATGCACCCATACCTGCTTTACCTTTCTCCCACTGAGCAGGGCAAACTTCGCCGTGTTCTTCGTGGAATTGCAGTGCATCAACAGTACGGATCATTTCGTCGATGTTACGGCCGATTGGCAGGTCGTTAACGATTTGGCTGCGAACAATACCATTTTTGTCGATCAGGAATGAACCGCGCAATGCAACGCCAGCTTCTGGGTGTTCAATGCCGTAGGCTTTCTGAATTTCACGTTTGGTATCAGCAACCATTGGGTATTTAACTTCACCAATGCCGCCTTTATCAACGGGGGTTTTACGCCATGCGTTGTGCACAAACTCAGAGTCAAAAGAAACACCAACAACTTCAACGCCACGTTTCTGGAATTCTTCGTAACGGTGGTCGAAAGCGATCAACTCTGAAGGACAAACGAAAGTGAAGTCCATTGGCCAGAAGAACAGGACGGCAGGGCGGCCGTTCAGGTGTTTTTTCAGGTTGAAGTTTTCAACGATTTCGCCGCTACCAAGAACAGCAGCTGCTGTAAAATCAGGGGCTTGACGAGTTACCAGAACCATAAATTACTCCTGTTAATAGGGATGGATTAACCAGTTGTCTTAAAAGTATCGGCACAGCATAGGTATTTAAGCGCAATGAATAAAGGGATAAATACCAATCGCTGTGATAGCTTTTACCTATCGTTACGACGTTTTTAGTTTCGTAGTCTTGCTAAGATACCCATTCTGGCAGAAAGCGCAAGTGACTTAGTAGTAATAACCATACAAATAAAGATGTTTTAAGCTAGATTTGTTGGCGTTGTGCCTGCAACATCATGGCAGGATAAAACGCCCAAAACAGTTGTTCTAACGGCTGATAGTGTTGTTCTATATCCTGAAAAGAGCCAGCAAGTGCTGCCAGTTTGGGCCGCCGATTAGCCATACCTTGTAACACATCAGCTATAAAGGGTAGTTCAGCATAGCGCTCCAGCCAACGCTCCCGCCACAGATAGGCATTAAGGTGCTGAAAGCGCGCGGGTGTCTGTGGTAGATGGGGCACAATCTGGCTTTGCGCATGCTGGATAAACCCGGGCAGCGTGTAGTCCGGCACCAGTTTATCCCAATTACGTGCCAGAAAATGATCCCACAGCACATCCAAAGTGATAGGGGCAACTCGGCGGTAATCAGCACTAAAATAGCGACGTGCTTCTTTGACCAGCGGCTGCGCGTCGGTCATGACATCAACGCGGCGATGCATCATAATCCCAGCCACAATCTCAGGGGCATATTCATCCTGTGGATTACCACGGACGAAATCTGCCAGCAGATTGCCCAGTAGGGAACTGTCAGCCAGTGTGGCTAAATGGAGGTGAGCGAGAAAATTCATCTGCAAAGTATATCCCTTCTTACTTGAAGTTGCAGCGGTGTTAGCTGCCGTCATTACGCGGTCAATTCCCTGGCCCACCTCTGCGGAGCTACTGTAAGCCGTGCTCAAATCCGCATCTGGCAGATTTGCCAACTGAATCACTGGTGGGCGTCAGCTTATCGAGATGCGTTCATTTACTGCCTGGCTGCGACGACAATTATTTTGGCTATAGCAAATGACCACCAATTGTCCTTATTTCTTGCAGCCAGCCCTTGAGGGCTCTAGACTAGCGGCCTGTTTTTGTGAACCGGCTCCAATCATACTCGTGAGCCGGGTCTGTTCTGATATCAAGTGGAAAGCTATGCGTGTTGCCGATTTTTCTTTTGAGCTGCCGGAATCTCTGATTGCCCATTATCCCCAGCCCCAGCGTAGCGGTTGCCGCTTACTGTCACTGGATGGCCCGACGGGAACGTTAACGCACGGAATTTTCACCGATTTGCTGGATAAACTGACGCCCGGCGATCTGCTGGTATTTAACAATACCCGCGTTATTCCAGCGCGCTTGTTTGGCCGTAAAGCCAGTGGCGGTAAGCTTGAAGTATTAGTAGAACGTGTTTTGGACGATCATCGTGTACTGGCCCATGTAAAAGCCTCCAAAGCACCTAAACCGGGTGCTGAGCTGCTGTTGGGCGATGACGAAAGTATTCGAGCCACGATGTTGGCACGCCATGACACCTTGTTCGAGCTGCGTTTTGACGATGAGCGGGATGTTTTTACTATCCTAAATGCCGTCGGCCATATGCCTTTGCCTCCTTATATTGACCGCCCTGATGAAGATGCTGACCGTGAATTGTACCAAACAGTCTACAGTGAGCGCCCAGGGGCAGTAGCCGCACCAACGGCCGGTTTACATTTTGATGAGCCAATGCTGGCCGCACTGCGCGAGAAAGGCATTGAGATGGCTTTCGTTACGCTACATGTCGGCGCGGGGACGTTCCAACCCGTGCGTGTAGACACCATTGAAGAGCACATCATGCATTCCGAATATGCAGAGGTACCTCAAGATGTGGTAGCTGCTGTTTTGGCTTGTAAGGCGCGTGGCAATCGTGTCGTGGCGGTTGGGACCACCTCGGTACGCTCATTGGAAAGTGCTGCTAAGGCGGCAGAGAACAGCCTGATTGCACCCTTCTTTGGTGACACCCGTATCTTTATCTACCCGGGTTATCATTATCAGGTTGTGGATGCCTTAGTGACCAACTTCCATTTACCTGAATCAACATTAATAATGTTGGTGTCTGCTTTCGCTGGGTATAAAAATACCATGAATGCATACCAGCAAGCGGTGGCAGAACAATACCGCTTTTTCAGTTACGGCGATGCGATGTTTATCAGCCGTAATCCACGGGCACCGCAAGAGACGGTTAACCCGTAAATTTTAGGTCACACATATTGTGTGATCCGGCAATAACAACATTAGACTGTTTCTCTAGTGCTGGAGGTTATGTGAAGTACGAATTACAAACAACTGATGGGCGCGCCCGTCGTGGTCGTCTTATCTTTGAGCGTGGCGTGGTAGAAACCCCGGCATTTATGCCTGTTGGCACCTATGGCACAGTTAAAGGGATGACACCGGAAGAAGTAAAAGAGACCGGTGCGCAGATTTTGCTGGGTAACACTTTCCACCTGTGGTTGCGTCCAGGTCAGGAAATCATGAAGTTGCATGGTGACTTGCATGATTTCATGCAGTGGCATGGCCCGATTCTGACTGACTCCGGCGGCTTCCAGGTATTCAGCTTGGGTGCGATGCGCAAAATCAAAGAAGAAGGGGTGATGTTCCAAAACCCGATCAACGGCGATAAAGTGTTCCTTAGCCCAGAAAAATCAATGGAAATTCAGTACGATCTCGGCTCCGATATCGTGATGATTTTTGATGAATGCACCCCCTATCCCTCGGACTGGGATTATGCCAAGCGTTCGATGGAGATGTCGTTGCGCTGGGCGGCCCGTAGTCGCCAACGCTTTGATGAACTGAACAATAAAAATGCATTGTTTGGTATTATTCAGGGTGGTGTTTACGAAGATTTACGTGATGTGTCAGTAAAAGGGCTGGTAGATATCGGTTTTGATGGTTACGCTGTGGGCGGTTTGGCGGTGGGTGAACCAAAAGAAGATATGCATCGTATTTTGGAGCATGTTTGCCCGCAGATTCCGGCAGATAAACCACGTTATCTGATGGGCGTGGGGAAACCAGAGGATCTGGTAGAAGGTGTGCGCCGTGGTATCGACATGTTTGACTGTGTGATGCCTACGCGTAATGCCCGTAACGGCCATTTGTTCGTCACTGACGGTGTGGTAAAAATCCGTAATGCCACGCATAAGGATGATGTTGCAACGTTGGATGAACATTGTGATTGCTACACTTGTCGCAATTATAGTCGTGCCTACTTGCATCATCTTGACCGTTGCAACGAAATACTGGGTGCGCGACTAAATACTATTCATAACCTGCGTTACTACCAGCGCTTAATGGCGGGTTTACGTCAGGCTATTGAAGAGGGTAAATTAGAGGTCTTCGTTGAAGATTTCTATGGCCGGATTGGGAAACCTGTTCCGCCATTAAATGCCTGATTTTAAAATTATTGCCTTTGTATTTGTAGATCTAACAGTTACGATTTACCGTTTCTGTTTTATCGCACTGATTTCACATTATTGATATTGATAACAATGAGGGAATTTTAATGAGTCTTTTCATTTCCGATGCTGTCGCATCCGCTGGGGCTCCGGCTCAAAGCAGCCCGTACTCCCTGGTGATTATGCTGGTGGTATTTGGTCTTATTTTCTACTTCATGATCCTGCGTCCACAGCAAAAACGTGCCAAAGAACACAAAAAACTGATGGATTCTATTGGTAAAGGTGATGAAGTGCTAACCACGGGTGGTTTACTTGGTCGTGTAACTAAAGTTGCGGAAACGGGTTATATCGTAATCGCACTGAACGACACCACTGAAGTGATGATCAAACGTGACTTCGTTGCTGCCGTTTTACCGAAAGGTACAATGAAGGCTCTGTAATTTTCGATTTTCCCGAAGGGAATTGCCGTGTTAAACCGTTATCCTTTGTGGAAGTATCTGATGCTGATCGTTGTGATCTTCATCGGTCTGCTATACGCACTTCCCAACCTTTATGGTGAGGATCCGGCTGTTCAAATCACTGGTGCGCGAGGAATCGCCGCCAGTGAAACAACGCTGGTCCAAGTCCGTGACGTTTTAGAAAAAGACAACATAGCGAGCAAGTCTATTGCGCTGGAGAACGGTGCAATCCTGGCTCGCTTTAGAGATCCTGACGTCCAGTTGCGTGCCCGTGAGGCACTGATGGCTGCGATGGGTGACAAATACGTTATCGCGCTGAATCTGGCTCCGGCAACACCCTCTTGGCTTGCCAAGCTAGGTGCAGAGCCGATGAAGCTGGGTCTTGACCTGCGCGGCGGTGTGCACTTCCTGATGGAAGTGGATATGGATACTGCGCTGGGCAAACTGCAAGAGCAAACGATGGATACCCTGCGCACCGATCTGCGTGAGAAAAATATCCCGTATGCCACGGTGCGTAAGCTTGATAACTATGGTGTTGAAGTGCGTTTTCGCGACGATAAAACCCGCGATGATGCCGTCAGCTACCTCTCTTCTCGCCACCGTGATCTGGTCATTGGCTCCAATGGTAGCAATACCTTAAAGGCAGTGATGACGGATGACCGTCTGCGGGAAGCGCGTGAATATGCAGTTCAACAAAACATTACTATCCTACGTAACCGGGTTAACCAGTTAGGTGTAGCCGAGCCGTTGGTTCAGCGCCAGGGATCGGATCGTATTGTGGTTGAATTACCGGGTATTCAGGATACCGCGCGTGCCAAAGAGATTCTTGGTGCGACGGCAACACTTGAGTTCCGTCTGGTAAATAGCAATGTTGATGCCTCTGTTGCTGCTTCCGGTCGGGTACCGGGTGATTCAGAAGTCAAAAATACTCGTGAAGGCCGCCCGGTTGTCTTGTACAAGCGCGTTATCCTGACCGGTGACCATATTACTGACTCAACCTCCAGCACCGACGAATATAACCAGGCTCAGGTTAATATCTCGCTCGATAGCGCCGGTGGTTCTCTGATGTCTAATTTTACCAAAGACAACATCGGCAAGCCGATGGCGACTTTGTTCGTAGAATATAAAGACAGCGGCAAAAAGGATGCTAACGGCCGAGCGATTCTGGTTAAGCAGGAAGAAGTTATCAACGTAGCGACTATTCAGTCACGCTTGGGTAACAGCTTCCGTATTACTGGCATTGATAACCCGGCTGAAGCTCGTCAGCTTTCCCTGTTGCTGCGTGCTGGTGCTCTGATTGCTCCTATCCAGATTGTGGAAGAGCGTACTATCGGGCCAACTCTGGGGTCACAGAACATCACCCAAGGTCTGGAAGCTTGCTTGTGGGGCCTGGCGGTATCTATCCTGTTTATGGTGATTTACTACCGTAAATTTGGTGTGATTGCCAGTACGGCGCTATTGGCTAACCTGGTGTTGATCGTGGGTGTGATGTCCTTGTTACCGGGGGCGACATTAACCATGCCGGGTATTGCCGGGATCGTATTGACATTGGCGGTAGCAGTTGATGCTAACGTACTGATTAATGAGCGAATAAAAGAAGAGTTCAGGAACGGGCGGACGATCCAGCAAGCGATTCATGAAGGGTACAAAGGTGCCTTCTCAAGTATCGTCGATGCGAACGTAACGACGCTTATCACGGCAATTATTCTTTATGCTGTGGGTACCGGTTCGATTAAAGGCTTTGCCATTACAACGGCAATCGGTGTTATAACGTCAATGTTCACCGCTATAGTCGGTACTCGTGCCATCGTCAACCTGCTTTACGGCGGCAAGCGCATTAACAAGCTGTCTATTTGAGGAGTACGTTGTGGCACAGGATTATACTGTTGAACAACTGAACTATGGCCGTAAAGTCTATGACTTTATGCGCTGGGATTACGTCGCTTTCGGCGTCTCGTTGTTGCTGTTGGTGGCATCGATTGTGGTGATGTCCACTAAAGGGTTCAACTGGGGTCTGGATTTCACCGGTGGTACGGTGATTGAAATTAACCTGGAAAAACCTGCGGATCTGGATCAACTGCGTGACACGCTGGAAAAAGCGGGCTTTGAATCGCCAATTCTGCAAAACTTTGGTAGCACCCGTGATGTGATGGTACGTATGCCACCCGCCACCGGAACTGCCGGGCAGGAATTGGGCAACAAAGTTATCTCTGTTATTAATGAGTCAGTTGATAAGAATGCTTCGGTAAAACGTATCGAATTCGTCGGGCCAAGTGTGGGCAGCGATTTAGCCCAAGCTGGCGGCATGGCGTTGATAGTCGCGTTACTGTGTATTCTGGTTTATGTCGGTTTCCGTTTTGAATGGCGTCTGGCGCTGGGGGCGGTTATCGCTTTGGCCCATGACGTGGTCATTACCATGGGGATCTTGTCGTTATTCCAGATTGAGATTGACCTGACCATCATTGCTTCATTGATGTCGGTTATTGGTTACTCACTAAACGACAGTATCGTGGTATCGGACCGTATTCGTGAGAACTTCCGCAAAATCCGTCGCGGTACGCCTTATGAAATCATGAACGTGTCTCTGACCCAGACCTTAAGCCGTACTATTATGACCTCTGCAACTACGCTGATGGTGGTATTGATGCTGTTCATCTTCGGTGGTGCGATGCTGCAAGGCTTCTCACTGACGATGTTGATCGGTGTTTCCATCGGTACCGTTTCATCCATCTACGTTGCGTCCGCGCTGGCGTTGAAACTGGGTATGAAACGTGAACACATGTTGCAGCAGAAAGTTGAGAAAGAAGGCGCAGACCAACCTTCAATCCTGCCTTAAGTTGTAAGTGGCAGTGCGAAAAGCAAGCCCTGATACCGGTGTATAGCTGCTATCAGGGCTTTTTTGTTTGAGTCGCCAGACTTCATTTTTGCCATAAAAAAACGATATTAAGCCATTTCCCTCACCGCTTTATTTATTACAAACTATTTTCAACTTACTTATTCTGTTAAATAAAACATTTCTGAAATGAATGAGCTTCTTATTTGTATTCACACGGCGTGATTTATAAGAATAGAAGATAAACTAATTGATTTATTTCATAAACTATAGAGTTGAACTGATAGTTGGTTATTTTATTCTTGCTACTATTTAGTCATTATTTAAATGGGTGCTTAAAATAGAGGTAGGGATGGACGCTAATAAAATCGATGGCTCAAAAATTAATTACCTCAATGATACCGAGAGTGTTTCACAACTGAGCACTCTGAAACATGATCTTTCAGACATTTTTAAAATAGCTATTGGAGGCAATGAAATAAAAGAAGGGGGTAATCTTGATATTTGTATAAACAGCGTTATGGAAGGTGATAGTATCGAATCTATTATTAATGAAATCAATGCATACCTACGGGTAAAAGCAAATGATAGTTTTTTGTGGTGGGGAATATCTGGTAAGTGTAAAAGATTTATTGACGAACTTGAATCTGCCACAAAAAACAACAAACTTAATATCTGTGATAAGTATGTATTATCAAAGGGGACTAATAATAAATATCAATTT
>NZ_JAZGQA010000180.1:0-8523 GCF_048593855.1 Yersinia sp. 2542 StPb PI | reverse complement strand
ATCTATCAATAATTGATTTTATCATCAAAAAACCAATAGGTTTCAACGATCGGTTTTAGCTTATTGATCTTAATTAACGATTATCTCTCTTTCCCACATCTCGCTACGATCCCCTTTCCAGAACGGTCGTCACCCCTTAATTTCCGTCTACTTATTGATGAATACAGGAGTATTCCCATGATGCAACGCGGTTTCCCTTATCTGGCCTTTATGCTGCACGATACGAGGTCCCCATGCTAAAACCTTATCCTCTGTCCAAGCAGGACAGCTATGCCTGGGCTCTGGCCCTTGTTCTTCCACTACTCTGGGCACCCTTCGCCATTTTCTTTCCTAAAGAGATTGCCCTTGGTTTTTATCTGGTTCTCTCCCTGGTTTGGACCCTTCTTGACCGGTTAAGCCTGATGAAACAAGAAAAAGTACCGCCTTCGTTTTGGTATTTTCTGCTCCCCATGGTTTATCTGCGTCAACGTGACGAACGTCAGGGGAAACCCTGGCGTTTGTTGCAGGTATGGCTGATATGTACTGTTTTGGCGGTGATAGCTGGTGAGCAATTTAAAAAGCAGTCGGGTACAGAACAACTTGCGCAGAGCGCTTGTTCTATTGTTACCCAGCTCATGAAACAGGAAGGTATTGATGAACGCTGTATTCGCGTGACGGACTTAAAGGAAGAGGTCAGCGGGCGTTTTTATCGGGCACAGGCCCTGATGAACACCGGTAATAAAGAGCCGATGACGATTGAAGTCAGGGGCAGGGATATTTATGTCGTGTTACCTGAGTGGGAGGAATGAAAATGAAAGGTCAATTTAAAAGTCTCGTCCGCGTTTTTTTCTTAAGCACTGGGCTGTTGTTGTCATGTGTACATGCAGTACAGGCTGACAATTCGCGCTGTGCAAAACCTGTTTTTTATGCCAAAACGCTCAACCATAACAAAGAAGTCGCTATCTGCGTGGATACCCCTTACGTGTCTTACTCTTTTGGTAAGACCGGCTCCCCACATAAAGAAATGGATATCACTGTTCCGGCAGCCAACACCACTTACTCATACCAGAATAATCAGGTTATCAGCATTCAGGAATTCACCGTCAGAAAGGGTGATACCCGTTATCAGGTCTCCGCCGGAACAAACGATGACGGTGAGCCCGTCGCGTCACTCTACG
The DNA here is from genome assembly GCF_048593855.1 of Yersinia sp. 2542 StPb PI. Lineage (NCBI taxonomy): Bacteria > Pseudomonadati > Pseudomonadota > Gammaproteobacteria > Enterobacterales > Yersiniaceae > Yersinia > Yersinia sp. 2542 StPb PI. The sequence continues at coordinate 7,366 of NZ_JAZGQA010000180.1, read as the reverse complement.
TTTATAAAGGTGCGCCAGAATCCGGAAAACTGCTGGCAGAGATAAAACTCGATACCCATACGGTGGTGAATAACATTAGCCACGCACTGGCAGATGACGGTATTGCTGAATCAGACAGCCTTTAATCGCCCACAAAAGGAGTGAGCAAGTGAACGATAACTTTCTTATTGTGCAGGGCGTTCCACAGGCATTACTAAATGGCCTGTTTCTTCCCGTCGCTGTCACACCGTGGTTGAATTTTGTTACACAAACCAGAGCGATACCATGAATATCATCAATATCCTGAATTCAAGAAAAGTCAAAGTGGCCCTGGCCGTGATGATAACACTCATGCTGTTAGTGACAGTCGCCGTATCCGAGCACGGGATCAGCATCCTGTCTCTTATCACCGCAGTTTTCTGGGGCATTGTCAGTTGGCTTATTCTCAGTTTGGTTTTTCGCATCCTCTCTCATTATCTCGTCACTCAGTCAAAGGGGACCGTCAAGAAGAAATCTGGGCAAGGTTCGACCGACTCTCATCAGGAGGACTAAAATGATACTTGTCCTTTTACTTTGGATTATGGCTTCGGCTTTCATTGGGTGGTGCGCCAGCTCAAATGGACGGTCATTCTGGCTGTGGTTTATGGTGTCATTGTTACTCGACCCGTTATTCGGAGCAGTGCTTTATATCATGGTCGTGAAATCAAAATGACAAAAGGTAGGCTAAAAAGAGCCGGTATTATTTATCTAAAATTCTGTCTTATGTATGTCCTTATACTCATAGTGGGATACGGTCTGCTCATCGGGTATCTCGGGGATTAGCCGTTTCGGTCAGATCCCCTATTTTCATCGTATGTTATTGACTGATTTGGCGGCTGGAGAAAGGGTATGAATACATCCCGCCAACGTCCGGCATTATTGCACCCATAACTGAATAGCGATATCGCGATGCTTATTCACCACTGACTTTACTCTTTATACATCGTCACCCTACTGGCCCTCAGTCTATTTAGACTGGGGGCCTTTTATTTGGAGAAAATACTGATGACCCGTTTAGCATCCCGTTTTGGCCGGGTGAACTCTGTTCGCCGCGACCGTCCCCTGACCCATGATGAGTTAGCCTATTATGTGCCCAGCGTGTTTGGCGAAGACAAGCATGCCTCCCGCAGTTCGCGGTATACCTATATTCCTACTATTACGTTACTGGATAAGTTGCGCGAAGAAGGGTTTGTGCCGTTCTTTGCCTGCCAGACCCGAGTACGAGATTTGGATAAACGTGAGCATACCAAGCATATGGTGCGACTGCGCCGAACGGGACAAATTACGCAGAGAGAAGTGCAGGAGATTGTTCTGCTCAACAGCCACGATGGCTCCAGCAGCTATCAAATGCTGCCGGGGATGTTCCGTGAAATTTGCAGTAACGGCCTGGTTTGTGGTCAGAGTTTTGGCGAAATTCGTGTACCACACAAAGGGGATGTGGTGGAAAAGGTGATTGAAGGGGCCTACGAAGTGCTGGGGATATTTGACAAAATAGAAGAAAGTCGTGAAAGCATGCAGGCATTAATGCTGTCAGCGGAGCACCAACATGCATTGGCCCATGCTGCATTGACCTACCGTTACGGTGAGGAGCACCATCCGGTCACGGAGTCCCAAATCCTGATGCCCCGTCGCTGGGAAGATAAGAAAGATGACCTCTGGACGACATTTCAGCGTGTGCAGGAGAATCTGACCAAAGACGGGCTATCGGGTAAGAGCGCCGGAGGAAAACGTGCCCGAACCCGTGCTATCAGTGGTATTGATGGTGACATCAAACTCAATCGAGCGCTGTGGGTCATGGCTGAACAGCTTAAACAGGCAGTGGCGTGACCCAGCCTCATGGCTTCGGTGACGATCGATTTCAACGATCGGTTTCGCGTTATTGATCTGCACAACCCATTATCTTTTCTCTTTACCCATCGATAAAATTGATAGGGTTACCTGTCAGCAAAAGGTTTTTAAAACAGCGGTCAGGCACAGGCGTTATGCCAATATTCAGGGAAAACCACCGCCCGTTATCCCCACGATAACGGGTTTTTAATCTAAGAGAGGCTGCCTCTCCCGTGTTCTACCTTCACTCACGACTTTAAATATTAAGTCACATTCTTTACCCATTCCATGAGCAGGCTCCCCGGTTTTCCGGAGGGGCCTGTTTTGCTATTTATCCCCATATAAAAAAGGATATTACTCATGAATACCCCAACCCCAGCTCAGAGGGGCACACTAACCGCCACCCGGGTTTCTGATGCGCAACGCATCCATTTCTGGCCAAAACATTTTGGTCAGGTGCCCAAATGGGCGTTGATTGAACCACAGGTTTTTCGCTGGCTGGACCGATTATGCGACGACTACCACGGCGACTTCTGGGACTTCTACACCTTGCCCAACGGCGGGGCATTTATAGTACCGGGCACGGAGCAAGACTATGTGCTGTTTAACGTGCTCAATGGCAATGGGGCCACCGTCAGTCGTGAAGCTGCCGGTATCATCGCCTGCCTGATGGCTTACAGTCACCATGCCTGCCACACCGAGAGTGAGGCCATGACAGACCACTTTTACCGATTGCGCGAATATGCCTTACAACACCCTGAAAGCCAGGCCATTTTTGACTTGATTGACTGATGAACAGGAGTTCCCCCATGCCACATCAGCCTATGCGGGCTTCACTCCCCACCTTGCCTTTTGCCCAGCAACAGATTATCAGCCAGGCACTGGCGATACTGGAAACCCAACTCCGACACCGGCCCTACACCTTGACCTCACCCGAAGCAGTGAAAGCCTGGCTGCAACTCCATCTTCGCCCTCAGGGGCGGGAGTGTTTTATGGTGCTCTTTTTGGACAACCGCCACCGCTTGATGGCCAGTGAAACCGTTTCTGTCGGCACCTTTAATGCCACCACAGTCTACCCTCGCGAAGTCGTTATTCGGGCACTGCACCACCACTGTGCTGCCGTTGTCATCGCCCACAATCATCCGGCCGGAGACCCCACACCGAGCCAGGCTGACCGCACACTAACTGCCCGGCTGGTTAATGCGCTAAACATGGTCGACATTCGCGTACTGGACCACCTGATTATCGGTGAGAGCGAGCCGGTTTCGTTAGCCGAGTTGGGGTGGCTGCCATGTTAACGACTATCCAACAAACCCACATCCTGACCCTTCGCGGTCTGCAATGCAGCACCGCACATATCACCGAGGGCGACAATGCGCTGCTGTACCGAATATCCCATTGTCAGGTGGCATTCAGCGATGGCGAATGGATCCATTTTACCGGCACAGGCTATCTGATTCGACTTAATGCCTGGAACCACCCGGTATTGCGACTCAGACAGTTGGGCCTCTCCAAAGCCTGCCGCTGTCTGGTCACCACATTGATGAAACGTCATGGGCTAACCTACCTGCATATTGATGCTCTGGGTGATGTGTTGCCCGGTTTCGCCACATTCAACTGGTGATACCACCGCTCGTCTCCTGGCGTAATCCCGCATTATCCATATTGAGAACATCCCCATGAAACCACGACCCACCCCACCGGGCGCATTGCCCGTGCCCGTTATTTATCAACAACTGCTCGCTTTTCTGCTGGAGCACCACTACGGCCTGAGCCTCAACGATACGCCCTATCACGATGAACAGGTGATTGCACAGCAGATTGAACAAGGGATTTCAGTCGGCGACACCATCAACACACTGGTTGAGAAATATGCCTTAGTGCGAATTGGTCGTAACGGGTTCAGCGCACTGGCACAAGACCCGATGCTGAGTATGGGCGATATCGCCCGTACTCGCCAGGCCGCTGGTCTGTGGCGTGCGCATTTTCCGCCAACGTTGCTGTACCCAACCGAGTCCCTCAATCCTATTCCACAGAGACCGTTAACATGAATAACCACATTACTATTTCCCCAACATGGGGCCTGAAACGTGATATTACGCCGCGGTTGGGGGCCCGACTGGTTCAGGAGGGGACGCATCTGCATTTTCTGAGCGACAGAGCCCACATTGTCGGCACCTTTTCCCTTGAAGCCACTCAGGCTCTTGATGCAGCGTTTCCCGCGCTGATAACCAAACTGGAATCGCAGCTGCTGTCCGGGGCGCTGGATCCACGCCGTCAGCAAGGCATTACGGTTTGGCATGGAGAATTTGTCTGTGAAGCGGATACGCTGGGCAGTCACGGTTACCTCTATATCGCTGTGTATCAGAAACTGGCTTGAACAGCAGACACTGGCACCTGAAACATCCTTCTTCCTCGACGCCAACAACAATAGTTGGCGTTTTGCTTTTATGGAGTTCCTACGATGTCTACTTCACTCAGCACAGTTATCGATGAGACACAGGTTCTAACCGGCCACACCGATGTGATTTGCTCCACCAGCATTGAACGTATCATCACCGTGCGTAACACCGCGCTGGTGCAGATTGAAGCGCTTATCCACCAGCTTGAGGATATTTCAGCCATCACCAACAGCATTGGTGGTGGAATTGCAAAGGACTGGGCCATGCGACAAGATTTCCGCTGCGGCTGCTGGCTAATGGAGAAAACAGAAACGGGCATGAAAGCGATTATCCGCAATCTCGATCGCGGTATATGGCAAGATCTGATGAAGAAATCGGGCATGCTCAGTTTGATGGACGCACAGGCGCGTGACCAGTGGGACAAGAACCTTGAGGGAGATAATATTCCTGCCATCAACGAAGACAACATACTCAGCACCTTTGAGCAACTCCACCAGCAGAAAGACGAGGTATTTGAACGCGGGGTCATCAATTTATTCAAAGGGTTATCCTGGCACTATAAAACCAACAGCCCGTGTCGGTTTGGTAAAAAGGTGATCATCAGCAATCTGGTCAGTTGCAACCAATGGGGCTTTACCCTGAACCAGGGTTACCGGCGAGACCAGTTGGCGGATTTGGAGCGCATGCTGCACTTGCTGGACGGTAAAGCGATCCCGGACAACCGGGGCGATGTGACAAGCCGGTTGTATGAGCATATTCGTGTTAATTCGCAGATGGCGAAGATTTATGAAGATGATTACTTTTTGATAAAATACTTTATGAAGGGCTCTGCGCATCTGACATTCAGAAAGCCAGCGTTGATTGACAAGATGAATAATATCGTGGCGAAGCGCTATCCGCAGATGTTGCCGAGACGGGTATAGGCCAGCGGTGCATGTTAGGTTGTATTAGCTGTGACTTTATCTAACGGTGCCCTCTGGTAGGGCACTATTAAATTTGACCGTCGGATAAGTGCCACATACAGACGGATAAAACGGATGGATATTCTGACCAAAACTGACAAGGTCGATGCCTGTATGCTGGCTTGCTATGTAACCATTATGCATGTCCCCCCCCAACAGAAGAGATTCCTTACGGGGTGTAGCGGTCATATAGCTATCGCACCGCTTCTAAAACGCATCGATTTTTGATGGACGACTAAAGATTCAAAGTCTCTTTAACTTCAACTTCAGGGATTTGTCATATTGTGATTTTCTGATAACGTGTCAAAAATATTTTTTTATAACTGTTATCAGGAGTATTGGTGATGCTCGTTTCATATAATGAAATAAAACATTTGTCTGATATCCATACACATTACATGATCGATCCGGATATCTTTGATAGATATTCAAACACAACATCAATACAACAAATAATTGGTCGATTGTGGGATGTGGCTAGTAATGCGGACTATCGTGTCTGTTTTGTTGATACAAATCTCTTTGGCCCGGCAGGATTTACTATGCCTGCAAATAAAAATATGAATGAACTACCTTCATTATTATTTTTTATTGGAAGTTCAAGCAGCTTTGAAGATATAGAACAATCATGGAGGCATGAATCAATTCATCTCCAACAGATGATTTCAGGTCGCTTATTTTTTGGGGATCATGGGGATCTTTACTGGGAGGGGGTAAGACATCATTTTCTGACTCTTCCAGAACTACGCTATGCAGAAGGACACCCAGGTTTTGCTGAACAAGTTATAAATGTATTGAAATACTACGCTCAGCCATGGGAATTAGAAGCACAACGTGAGACCTGGGATACCATAAACCCAACTTTCCGGATAGGTCAGAGCCTTGTCGATAAATATGGGACATGCTGGAAAAATACATGGGATGAAGAAAAACGGAAAACATTAATCAATCATCATGGATTAGAATATGCGTTTAGAGATTTATTAATTTAGCAGCGATTAATTCCCATTAAAGGGGTTAAGATCTGCGTCAACATTAGATAATTGACCGTTGAGATGAATTGCCTTCCCAGGAGAGAGTGGGCTATACGTGTTTTGCGTGAATGCCCGCTTATCGCTCTTGAGGGACAGCCATAATCAAATCTCCCACACCTCAGGAGGTTGGATTATGAACACATCACCGTGGAACAAAAATCGTATCATCGGCCAAAAAAAGCCGCTTCAGATATCCCAAATCTGGGGGATCCGCATCAGACTTGAGCTCGAAGGTAACGCGCGCGATTTGGCTCTATTCAACATGGCTTTGGATAGTAAGCTTCGGGGCTACGATCTGGTTAAGCTTAAAGTATCGGATGTTGCATATAGCGGTTCTGTTTCAAGCAGAGCAACGGTGTTACAACAAAAGACCGGTAGCCCTGTCCAGTTTGAGTTAACCAAAGGGACAAGAGAAGCAGTTGCAGCATTGATTAAGCTAGGCAATTTGCACAGTAAAGACTACTTGTTCCAATCACGGGTCGGTTCTTGCCAACATATCTCAACCCGACAATACAGCCGTATTTTTCATGGATGGATAGCAAAGCTTGGCCTCGACGATTCACTGTACAGCACACATTCCATGAGAAGAACAAAACCTTACCTGATATATAAGAAAACCAAGAATCTTCGAGTGATCCAACTCCTGCTTGGTCATAAGAAACTGGAAAGCACGGTTCGTTATTTGGGCATTGAAGTCGATGATGCGTTGGAGATCTCGAAGTCTAGGATTGTCAGGGCTGCAACTGCAGCCCTGTGCCAAAAGCGGAAGTTGCCGACATTGTGCTTTGTGTCATTCTGCGTGGCGCAGATCAGAACTTTTCGGAAATCGTCCGCCTCCTAATTATGGCAAGCAGTGTCGTCGCCTGCTCCAATGCTACAGCCCAGACGACCCATCGGGTATGACGATGCAGCAAGTCCAGTGACTATCAACTGCCCGAAGGACCTTACCGAAATCAGTCCTGCTGCTTTAAAAGCCACGCGATGATATCTGCCTTAACGTTCATTGCTACCACACTCTTACATTCCTGAAAACGAAGAGCATGGGTTATTAATCCATACTCTTCGTTTTCAGGCTTACTAATAGATGCTTCTTAATGAATTTGATAATCTGTTGAAAGAATTA
>NZ_JAZGQA010000017.1:0-37099 GCF_048593855.1 Yersinia sp. 2542 StPb PI | reverse complement strand
TAATTAACCAATTATTAACATAACAAATCATTAAATTTTACCTTTTTGGGCTTTCATCACAATTCACTCTGACTCGTCGCGCAGCCTATTGTGTTCCTTTGTTAATCTCATGTGTGTGAAAAGCAGTCACATGAAAATAAAACAGTCACGGTGTCACACTACGGGCTTCTCACCTCGCAACCAACCCGTTATCTGAAAGAAAACAAGAAGGTATTGCTATGAAACTTAATCTCGCATTACTGAATGCATGTGTCGTTTCCGCATGCATGCTGTTCACTACGCAAACGATGGCAGAGAAAAAATATGAAATTGCTGTTGTCGCGAAAGTTACCGGTATTCCTTGGTTTACCCGTATGGAAGTTGGCGTAAATGAAGCAGCAAAAAAACTGGATGTTAATGCTTATCAGGTTGGGCCTGCCACGCCAGACCCGGCGCAACAAGTTAAAGTCATTGAAGACCTTATTGCCAAAAATGTAGATGCCATCATTGTGGTGCCGAACGATGCCAAAGTGCTGGAACCAGTACTGAAAAAAGCGCAAGAGAAAGGCATTGTGGTGTTAACTCACGAATCTCCTGATCAACGTATCGGGCAGTGGGATGTTGAGACCATCGATAGTGAAAAATATGCTCAGGCCAACATGGACGAACTGGCGAAAGCCATGGGGGGCAAAGGGGGTTATGCGATTTATGTGGGTTCCCTGACTGTGCCATTGCATAACGCTTGGGCGGATTATGCTATCAAATACCAGAAAGAAAAATACCCCGATATGTTCGAAGTTACTCCACGCCTGCCAGTGGCTGAGAACATTGATAAGTCTTACTCCACCACTCTGGATCTGATGAAAACCTATCCGAAAATGAAAGGGATCATTGGTTTTGGTTCACTGGGGCCAATCGGTGCCGGTCAAGCAGTGGCTAAGAAACGCGCGAAAGATCAAATCGCAGTAGTGGGTATCGCCATGCCAGCACAGGCAGCGCCATATCTGATGCGTGGTGATATCAAAAAAGCCCTGTTGTGGGATCCAAAAGACGCCGGTTTTGCTGTGGTGCAGATTGCAGATCAATTACTGAAAGGCCAAAAAATCACGCCAGACTTGACCATCGAAGGCTTGGGTAAAGCCGATGTGGATAGCGAGAAAGGAGTGATCCGTTTCAACAAGATCCTTGAAGTCACTAAAGATAATGCGAAAACATTAGGTTTCTGATTTTCAGACGCCACACCAGGAAATTACCGGCTAACGAGCCGTGCTTGGCAGTAAATCAGGCAGCGGGAGAGCATCCCCGCAGCCCTCACCATCATCACCGAATTGCTGTAAAAATAGCGCCATGTTTATGGCGTTAGGGAAGGTATTGTCATGACTCAGGCCAACGCATTTATCACTCTTGAAAATATCAGTAAGCGATTCCCCGGCGTGCTGGCGCTGGATCAGGTGAATCTCACACTGAATAAAGGAGAAGTGTACTGTCTGGCAGGCCAGAACGGCTGCGGCAAGAGCACCATTATCAAAGTGATTTCAGGAGTTTATCAGCCAGAGAAAGGCGCAAGTATCCTGATAGACGGCAAGCTGTTCCATCAGTTTACGCCGCAACTCTCATTCTTCTATGGCGTGCAGGTGATATATCAAGACTTGTCGCTATTTCCTAATCTCACCGTTTCGGAAAATATTGCCGTCCACCGTTATCTGCCAGGTGGTGATTTTTGGGTGAAGCGCAAAAGTATGCGTGAGCGTGCGTTAGCCGCCATGCAGCGAGTGGGTGTCACCCTTGATCCCGATAAAAAAGTTGAACAACTCTCTATTGCTGACCGCCAGTTAGTGGCGATTTGCCGCGCTATCGCTGCCGATGCCCGCTTGGTGATTATGGATGAACCTACTGCCTCGCTAACCAGTCAGGAAGTGAAAGGCTTGCTGGATGTGGTACGTGATCTCAAATCACAAGGTATCTGCGTGGTGTTTGTTAGCCACCGGCTGGATGAAGTGATGGATGTGGCCGACAGAATCAGTGTCATGCGCGATGGCCAACTCATTGGTACCTGGCCGGCCAGCGAACTGGACAGCCATGAGCTGGCGTTCCTAATGACCGGCCAGCGCTTTACCTACAGCCAGTTACCGCCACTGGCGGCCGGAGCCACGCCGTTGCTGGAAATCAAAAAACTGAGTCGTGGCGAGCAGTTTCGTAACATCGATTTGACCCTACATCAGGGCGAAATAGTGTCGATCACCGGTTTACTGGGGGCGGGGCGTACTGAGCTGTGTCTGAGCCTGTTTGGCATGACCCAACCCGATAGTGGCGAGGTGTGGGTAGCCGGTGAACAAGTGCATTTCCGTAATAACCGTGATGCGATCCGCCACGGGATCGGTTATGTCTCTGAAGATCGCCTGACACAGGGATTGATCATGGAGCAATCGATCTATGACAACACCATCGTGTCCGTTTTTGACAAATTACATACCCGTAGTGGATTGTTGGATCATGCCAAAGCCGCAGCGCTGGTGAAAAAACTGGTGCAAGATCTGAACATCAAAGTGTCCGATACCGCCCTACCGGTCAAGACGTTATCGGGTGGTAATGCACAGCGCATCGCTATTGCTAAATGGGTAGCGACGCAACCGCGTATTTTGATCCTCGATTCTCCGACCGTCGGCGTGGATATCGCCAACAAAGAAGGGATTTACCATATTGCCAAAGCTTTGGCAGAGCAGGGGATGGCGGTATTGATGATTTGTGACGAGATCCCGGAGGCTTACTACAACAGTCACCGGATATTAGTGATGCGCAAAGGTGAACTGGTGGCCGAGTTTTATCCGCATCAATGCACCGAACAACAGGTAGCCGAGGTGGTCAATGGATAAGCTAAAACTGCGGCAACTGACGGGGCGACATGAGTTTTATCTTGGGCTATTGGTATTACTGTTAGTCATCGGACTGAGTGTAAAAAGCCCGGAGTTCCTGACCTTAGGGAATCTGACCGATGTCGCCACCAGTTATGCCATTTTGGGTATTCTGGCCTGTGGCCTGTTTGTGGTGCTGATTGCTGGTGGTATTGATATCTCCTTCCCGGCGGTAACGGCCATTGCGCAATATGTCATGGCATCGTGGGTGATTACCCATGGCGGCAGCTTCGCGCTAGCGTTTGTTCTGGCCATGTCAGTTGGTTTAGTGCTGGGGCTGATCAATGGGTTGCTGGTGTATTGGTTGAAAGTCCCAGCGATAATTATCACCATTGCCACACTGAATCTGTTCTATGGCCTGCTGGTTTATTTCACCAACGGTACCTGGTTGTACGGCTTCCCTGACTGGTTTATGACCGGGATTAACTGGTTCTCGTTTACCGGCAGTGACGGCTATGACTATGGCTTGACACTACCGCTGTTCTGCCTGGCGGCGACCATCATTTTCACCGGTGTATTGATGAACTACACCCGCCTTGGGCGGCAGATCTTTGCCATGGGCAGCAATAAAGATGCGGCTTCCCGTCTGGGCATTAATATTCTGCGTTTGCATCTCTACGTCTATGGCTACATGGGCATGCTGGCGGGGGTGGCGGCGGTGGTACAGGCGCAGATTTCCCAGTCAGTGGCACCGAACTCATTGATGGGGTTTGAGCTGACCGTGCTGGCCGCCGTGGTCTTGGGCGGCACCAGTATGACGGGGGGCCGTGGATCCCTCAGTGGCACCGTGCTCGGCGTGATGTTGCTGGCATTTTTGCAAAACGGCCTGACGCTGCTGAGCGTCTCCTCTTACTGGCATACGGTTTTCAGCGGCGCAATCATTTTGGTGAGTATCAGTACCACCGCATGGAATGAAAAACGCAAATTGCTGAGGGAGCACTGATATGACCTGGCTAAACCGAATTATTCCTGATGACCGCATTATCCGCCTGCAATTATTGATTCTGGTGGCAGTGATGTTGGCCTTCTCATTGACCTTGGGACAACGCTTCTTCAGCTTGGGTAACTTCCAGTCTATTTCCTCGCAGTTGCCGATTTTAGGCATGCTGGCGCTGGGGATGGGGCTGACCATGCTGACCGGCGGTATTAACTTATCCATTATTGCCGGAGCGAACGCTTGCTCATTAGTCATGGCTGCCATCATTGTCAGCCACCCTGATCAGCCGCTGTTTCTGCTACTGGCATTAGTTGCTGGCTTGCTGGTGGCGGTGGTGATTGGTGCGTTGAATGGCTTACTGATTTCAGTGGTCGGGGTGTCGCCAATTCTGGCGACGTTGGGCACCATGACATTGATTACCGGCCTGAATATTTTATTGTCCAACGGTGACGTGATCTCTGATTTCCCACCGGTGATTCAATACATTGGCAGTGGTGATATCGCCGGTATTCCGGTCGCGATGATCTTGTTCTTGCTGGTCTCCGCTGGGTTGTGGGTACTTTTGGAACACACGACCTTGGGGCGCAGCATCTATCTGGTCGGCTCCAATGAGCAGGCCAGCCGTTTTAGTGGCGTGAATACCCATCGGGTACAGGTCGCGGTCTATATCCTGTCAGCCATATTAGGATGGGGGGCGGCTATCCTGATGATGGCGAAATTTAACTCGGCCAAAGCCGGTTACGGCGAATCCTATCTATTAGTCACCATTCTGGCATCGGTATTGGGTGGCATTAACCCGGATGGCGGCTTTGGTCGCATCATCGGCTTGATCCTGGCGCTGGTGGTACTGCAACTATTGGAAAGTGGCCTGAATTTGCTGGGGGTGAGTAGCTACCTGACCATGGCGTTATGGGGGGGGGTGCTGATCCTCTTTATCGCATTACAGAATCGTAAGGCTTAAGAATTGAGGGATACAACAATGGCAAGTTACTTTATCGGCGTAGATGTAGGGACCGGCAGCGCAAGGGCCGGAGTATTCGATTTGCAGGGCCGCATGGTCGGGCAGGCCAGCCGTGAAATTACCATGTTTAAGCCCAAGGCGGATTTTGTTGAGCAGTCTTCCGATAATATCTGGCAGGCGGTGTGTAATGCGGTACGAGATGCGGTGAATCAGGCTGATATCAACCCGATCCAAGTGAAAGGGCTGGGGTTCGATGCCACCTGTTCGCTGGTGGTGCTGGATAAAGAAGGCAATCCGTTGACCGTTAGCCCGTCGGGGCGCAGCGAACAGAATGTAATTGTCTGGATGGATCATCGTGCCATTACCCAGGCAGAAAGAATTAATGCCACCAAACACCCGGTATTGGAGTTTGTTGGCGGCGTGATTTCACCTGAAATGCAAACCCCAAAACTGCTGTGGTTGAAACAGCATATGCCAACCACGTGGAGTAATGTCGGTCATCTGTTTGATTTACCGGATTTTCTCACCTGGCGGGCGACCAAAGATGAAACTCGCTCGCTCTGTTCCACGGTATGTAAATGGACCTATCTGGGCCATGAGGATCGCTGGGACCCGTCCTATTTCAAATTGGTCGGGCTGGCTGATTTGCTGGACAACAATGCGGCGAAAATCGGCGCTAGCGTTAAACCAATGGGCGAGCCGTTGGGTCGTGGGCTCAGCCAACGCGCGGCATCAGAAATGGGGTTGATCCCTGGCACTGCGGTCAGTGTCTCTATTATTGATGCCCATGCTGGTACCATTGGCATCCTCGGTGCCAGTGGTGTGACTGGCGAAAATGCCAATTTTGATCGGCGCATTGCGCTGATTGGTGGCACCTCAACGGCACATATGGCGATGTCCCGTTCCGCGCATTTTATTGGCGGCATCTGGGGACCCTATTATTCGGCTATTTTACCGGAGTACTGGCTAAATGAGGGCGGGCAGTCGGCGACGGGAGCATTAATTGACCATATTATTCAAACACATCCGTGTTACCCACAGCTGTTGGCACAGGCCAAAAGCAAAGGTGAGACTATTTACGAGGCGCTAAATCATATTCTGCGCCAGCTTGCCGGTGAACCGGAGAATATCGCCTTCCTCACCAAAGATATTCACATTTTGCCGTACTTCCACGGTAACCGTTCACCGCGCGCGAATCCGAATCTGACGGGCATTATTACTGGTTTGAAACTGTCTACCACCTTTGAAGATATGGCGTTGCGCTATTTGGCAACCATTCAGGCGCTGGCGCTGGGAACACGGCATATCATCGAAACCATGAATAAGAACGGCTATTGCATTGACACTATGATGGCCAGTGGCGGCGGGACTAAAAACCCGATCTTTGTACAAGAACACGCTAATGCGACGGGTTGCGCCATGTTACTGCCGGAAGAGAGTGAAGCCATGTTGCTCGGCAGTGCCATGATGGGCACGGTCGCAGCAGGTGTGTTTGAGTCGCTGCCGGAGGCGATGGCTGCCATGAGCCGCATTGGTAAAACGGTCACACCGCAAACTAACAAAATCAAAGCCTATTACGACCGCAAATACCGCGTGTTCCACCAGATGTATCACGACCATATGCGCTATCAGGAACTGATGCAGGAGGAAGGATGAGCCAGAGTGATGAATGGCAGATAGCCAGTGACGCATGGATGACTTATAGCCGCGAGTTGGCGGCGTTAAAGGATAATGTCGATCCGCAAGTGTGGTTGCAGGTGCTGGAGATGTTGGCTGGGTGCCGTGGCAAAATCGCGGTAACTGGGGTGGGCACATCAGGTATTGCCGCACGAAAGGTTGCTCATATGCTGGCTTGCGTAGAGCAACCGGCGATTTACCTGAATGCTACGGATGCTGCGCACGGCGATTTGGGTTTCCTCGGGTCACAGGACATCATCATTTTGATCTCTCGTGGTGGGAATTCCGATGAGCTGACCCGGTTGCTGCCAACGCTGCAACGCAAGCAAGTGCAGATTATCAGTGTAACGGAAAACGAGCAGTCGGCTATCGCGCAGGTATCTGCCTTGGTGCTGAAAACGCATGTGAAGCAAGAGATAGACCCGCTGAATATGTTAGCAACCACATCTATTGTTCTGGTATTAGCCCTGTTTGATGCTATCTGCGCCTGCCTGATGGCACGCAGAGGTTTTACCAAACAGGCCCTACTGGCGGTGCACCCTGGCGGAGATGTGGGTATCGAATTACGTAAACAGCAGTAATTAACCGATAAAAAACACCGCACCAGTGTCATCACGCGGTGTTTTTTATTCTGAATATTTCAATGTATTACCAGAAACCCAGCACTTTCCACCAGGCGCTACCGATAATCAGCCAGATAGGGATAACCACCAGACTTATCAGGAAACCAATCTTCCACCAGGTCGCCAGTGGGATAAAGTTACAACCAAACAGGATAGGGGCCGGGCCGCCAGAGTAGTGGGTAGTTGCCATATACAGGTTACTGAACATACCGAATACCAATACTGTCAGCATTGGCGGAGCACCTGCTGCAATAGCAATGGAGACAAAAATGGCATACATGGCACTGATATGGGCGATGGCGCTGGCCATCATATAGTGGCTGTAATAGTACGCCAGCAGCAGGATTCCCATCATTGGCACCCAGTTCATCCCCTGCACTGAACCGGCAATTGATGAGCCAAACCAGGTAATAAAGCCCAGCTTATTCAGTTGGCTGGCGAGAGTTAGCAGAACCGCAAACCAAATCACCGTATGCCAGGCTTCTTTCTCGGCAATCACATCATCCCAAGTCAGTGCGCCACTCAGTAATAGAATTGCCAGTCCAATAAAGGCGGTCATGGTGGCATCAATATTCAGTGCTGCGCCACATACCCACAGCGTCACCAGCCCGACGAAAACAGATAATACAATCCATTCGTTGCGGCTCATTGGCCCCATTTCTTTCAATTTCACCATTGCCAGGGCGCGCATTTCCGGGGTTTTCTTTATTTCTGGCGGATAGAAGCGATACAGCAACAACGGGATTACTGCCAAAGAGATTAAACCAGGGACGATGGCGGCCAATGCCCAACTGGTCCAGGTAATGGTAATCCCCATTTCACCGGCCAGTTTGCCAATCATTGGATTACCGGCCATTGAGGTCAGGAACATCGCACAGGTAATGGCATTACACTGGAAGATACATTGCACCAGAAATGCCCCGATTTTGCGCTCGGTACCGCGTTCTGGTGTCGATT
This sequence comes from Yersinia sp. 2542 StPb PI, assembly GCF_048593855.1. NCBI lineage: Bacteria > Pseudomonadati > Pseudomonadota > Gammaproteobacteria > Enterobacterales > Yersiniaceae > Yersinia > Yersinia sp. 2542 StPb PI. The sequence goes on along the minus strand of NZ_JAZGQA010000017.1, from coordinate 29,053 downwards.
CATAGGCTTCAGAAATTGAGCGGAACAGCGGCGTAATGATGCCACCACATCGGGCGGAGGTAGACGGCATCGCCGGTGCGAATAGCAAATCGGTTAGAACCAAACCATAAGCCAGACCTAGCGAGCTGTGGCCCAACTTACTGATAAACAGATAACCGACCCGGCGGCCAAAACCTGTTTTAATAAAACCGCGTGAGATAAAGAAGGCGCAAGCTATCATCCAGATTGTCGGGTCAGCAAAACCAGCTAACACTTCTTTGATGCTCAACAAACCTGTAGCCGCGACGACTGTCAGGCTGAATATCGCCATTGCTCCTAACGGATATGGCGACAGGATCAGGCCGATAACCGTCGCTGCAAAAACCGCCATCAGGTGCCAGGCGCGCGGATCAACCGATTCCGGGACTGGGCTAAACCAGATACCTATCCCAATAAATAGGATAAGTAACATCCTTCCTATACGTGTTTTGAATATCGACATGATTATTTACCCTGATGCTATTTTATGTGCAGTGTTAATCATCGCCAGTGAAAAAGCGGTAATAATGAGATGATTAAGGCGATGGTTATATGAAATAACTGTATATATCCGTCATACTTCATACTTCAAACTGCATGTGCGTTGGCTGCCATCATTAATCCAAGTCATTGAGTTATCTAAACTTATTAGGTTCACTTCGTTACCGCCTTCCTGCAAATTGAATTATTTAGAGTATAGACAAAATAACCTAGTCATTTTGATCAAAGTCATTCTTATATTGTTCGGGATGAGGATGCATAGCGGGAGATATATATTATTCTGGCGCGAACAATTCAGAAGAAATTTAGCGGTTACTCTACTTTATTAATTATCCTACGCGGGATTTTATCTGTTAAAACAACGTAATTTTGCATTAATAGACGAGAGGGTAAAGCCAGGGGCAGCCTGAGTAGAGGAAAGTTGGACAGATTAAATCTATTGGTAAAGATTAATGTATAAACGTTGCTTATTGGATTTATTACTTTTTGCCTACTGGCAATTGAATATTATTCTGAGTGTAGCCCTATTTTTGGCAACAAAAAAACCCGCACCAAGGCGGGTTCTTTTTATTCAGAATAACGTAACGGCTCAGAGCTATCACCTTCATCTATCGTACGTTATTCCAATAGTTTTGGTATCTATTATTGGCTGTTACAGCGCAATAACATTTGCCGCTGCTGGGCCTTTAGCACCGTTCTCAATAGAGAACTCAACTTTTTGACCTTCATCTAAGGTTTTAAAATCATTACTCTGGATGGCAGAGAAGTGAACGAACACATCTTTGCTACCATCAGCAGGAGAGATAAAACCAAAACCTTTATCAGCGTTAAACCATTTTACTAAACCAGTCATTTTATTAGACATAGAGATACTTCCTTCAATTATTTTTGATTGCCGCCATAGGCGAACGGATAGGCTTGGGTACAACTTATGGGGCACTTAGAAGGAATTTCGCGAAGAAGAGGTATCTGTCTGATAACGCTAATACGGAGAACTGCTTTACTAAAACTGCTTGCATAAATGTTACTGTCAACCGGGTACTGCTTATTACTTTATTTGGAGAGCGGGTTACACTGCTCGGGTCTGGCCGTCATCGCTATCGGCAACCTGCTCCCCTAATCACGCTGTATTACAGAGCGACTACGTTTACCGCTGATGGGCCTTTAGCGCCGTTCTCAATAGAGAACTCAACTTTTTGACCTTCATCTAACGTTTTGAAATCATTGCTCTGGATGGCAGAGAAGTGTACGAATACATCTTTGCTACCATCAGCAGGAGTGATAAAACCAAAACCTTTACCAGCGTCAAACCATTTTACTAAACCAGTCATTTTATTAGACATAGGGATACTTCCTTCAATTATTTTTTGCCACAATAGTGCGGCGAACGTGGTCTGTTTTTCAGCGGATTACTTATTTGGGCACTTAGGAGGAGACTCACGGAGAAGGGATATCTATGGATAACGCTTGAACTGAGGACTGCTTTACTAAAACTGCTTTCATAAGGTCTGTGTTCCAAACCGATGAGGCTATTTAACCACAACACATTCCTCGTGGCAACACAATATTTGACTATCATAATCAGTATCAATAGTTTTTTCATCTGGAAGGGGGCGAGAGGTAATACCTTTTATGTTACTAAACAGCCTATTACACCGATAAAAGTTGTTGCTAAATTGTGGGGTATTTTTTGTGTTAATGCGCTAATAGCCGGAGGGGGATCCCCCCGGCTGATTAATTTAGCGAGGAGAAACTGTTACTGTGCCGCTACGATCACTGGCAATCATGACGCGTTGACCCGCACTGAAACGCGTTGGCCCTTGTGCCTGTACGACGACGATACTGCTGCCATCATCTCGGCGAATTTCCAGTTGTACACCTTCACTACGGTTCATGGCGCTTTGCACACCTTGACCTGCCATACCACCGGCTACCGCACCACCTGCCGTTGCCAGGCTATTACCACGGCCACCACCTATAGTGTTACCCAAGAAGCCCCCGACTACAGCACCACCAATGGCACCGGCCACATTATTTTCACTGCCGCCCTGAATGGTGACTGGCCGTGCAGAGATAACGGTGCCGTAGGTTACGGTCTGTACTTGTCGTGCCTGAGAGGCGGTGAAAGTATCACCAGACGCAGTTCTGTTGTTGGCACATCCACTTAATACTGTCGCTGTAAGTGCTACGGCAATGACCAGCTTATTCATAATCAAACCCCTATTATCGGTACAAATCAGACTTCGTCAGCAATACCCTTCCTACTTGACGTTGCAGCAGTGTTAGCTGTTTTCACTCTGAACCTTGATAAGCTCAACGAGATGCGCTTGTTACCTCACTGTAACGGCAATTACTTTGAGTATAGATAATTGTTAACAATGACTATAGCGTGAGAACTCTTAATCTGAGGAGATAAATATGATAGCAGTGTACATATAGGCGGATTCTCGCCTTATTTTCATGTTACCGTCATGCTAAACATAGTCATTTATCGACTCAGGAAGGCTGTCTTGCTACGCTCTATTCTTGCTGCCAAAATTTTCCGCCTCGACTTAGGTCGACTAATCCTTATTCTAGCTGTAATGAGCGCTTTTGTGACGCTTGCGAACAGTTTCTATGCCAGTTATCGGGTACAGCGGCAGCTACTGATTGATAACACACTCGAAGCCAACCGTGTTTATGCGACTAAACTGGCATCCAGTACGGATATTTTCCTGAGAAGCGCGCAAAAGCAACTGCATTACAGCAGTATGATTGTCGCCAAGAATTTTGATGATCATGAGGTGCTGCAAGCGGAAACCGCACGGCTAAAATACCAAACCGATAGTTTTAACTCGGTGGTAATAACGGATGCACATGGTGTTATCCGCGCAACATCCCCGGACAATCTCCAGTTATTAGGTCACGTATTGACATCACCAGGGTCAGTGGAGGCGTTAAAACTACGTCGCCCGGTAATTAGTAAGCCTTATGTATCGGCAGCAAATAATCTGGTTATCAATATCTCGACCCCCATCTTTACGCCGGATGGACGTTATCGCGGTTATATCGGCGGTACTATTTACCTGCGCAAGCAAAGTATTTTAAATGAGCTATTGGGTGAGCATTATTATCGTGATGGCTCCTATATCGTGGTGCTCGACAGCGATCGGCGCATCCTTTATCACCAAGATACCAGCCGTATCGGGGAAATACTTGAACCTAAGCCCATCACGGAAGTGATAAAAACCTCCACTAACGGCAGCTTGATGGTTACCAGTACTAGCGGCGAATCGATGCTGGCGGGCTATGCCATTGTCGAACCCTCCGGTTGGGAAATCATTACCTTACGGCCCGAAGCGTCAACGTTGAAGCCACTGGAAGGTTTAATGCTAAAAGGGCTTGGTCATATCACGCCATTGGCGCTACTCACTTTGCTGGGTGTTTGGCTGTTATCCCGGTTAATTGCCCGCCCGCTGTGGTTGCTCGCCGGCAGTGCCAACCATATGGATAAGCCCGATATTGCCAGCAGCATCAAGGAAATTCCTTCCTGGTATTTCGAATCGACCCAACTCAAACGGGCGCTATTGATTGGCATCAGTTTGTTGCAAAAGAAAATCGGTAAATTGAAGTTTGAGGCACAAACTGATCCCATGACTGGCCTGTTTAACCGGCGTGGATTGGCCATCACCCTCGAGCCTATCTCACAACTTGGGCAGCATTTTTCGGTTATTGCACTGGATATTGACCACTTTAAGTCGATTAATGATGCTTACGGCCACGACGTTGGTGATGAGGTTATTAAGCAATTGGCAGTCCAAATCCGCGATAGCTCCCGTGACACGGATATCTTGTGTCGTAGCGGAGGGGAGGAGTTCCTGATGTTGCTACCGGGTACTACGTTGGATGTGGCCACACAGGTCGCTAACCGGCTGCGTCAAAATGTAGAAAAGATGGTGATATCGGACATTCGTCCCATTACGATTTCGCTAGGCGTGGCGTACTGGAATGGCGAGGGTGTGCTGGAAGATTCGCTCAAACTGGCAGATGAAGCCCTATATCGAGCGAAACAGCAAGGGCGCAATCGGGTAGAGATTGCGTAATAAAAAAGGCGCGCTCCGTGTGGAGTACGCCTTTTTAAACAACAACTTAACTGACTAGTATCAGTTCATGCCGTATTTTTTCAATTTCTTACGTAGCGTGCCACGGTTGATGCCCATCATCAGGGCAGCGCGGGTTTGGTTGCCACGGGTGTATTGCATCACCATGTCCAACAATGGCTGTTCAACTTCAGCCAGTACCAACTCATACAGGTCACTCACATCCTGACCATTCAGTTGAGCAAAATAGTTCTTCAGTGCTTGTTTAACCGAGTCACGCAAAGGCTTTTGAGTCACCTGATCTTGTGAATTTACGGTTGCAACGGTCAGTACGTCAGAATTTACGCGTTGTTCGAACATAGTTCTGTCAGCTCTTTTTTCTGTTTACGCAAGATTTTCGAAATATGCCTCCAACGCCTCCAGCTGTTCGCTGGCATCCTCAATGGCGTTGAATGTGCGCCGAAACTGGTCGTTAGGGGCGTGCTCCTGGAGATACCAAGAGACGTGCTTACGTGCAATACGAAATCCCTTGCCTGGACCATAAAAGTCGTGCAATTCCCGTATATGCCCGTTTAACAAGCGCTGCACTTCGCCAAGTGGCATCGGTGGCAGCAGCTCCCCAGTGTCCAGATAATGCTGGATTTCCCGGAAGATCCAAGGTCTTCCCTGAGCGGCACGTCCTATCATCAGAGCATCAGCCCCAGTGTAGTCGAGCACCGCTCTGGCTTTATGCGGGTCAGTGATGTCGCCATTCGCGATAACGGGAATGGAAACAATCTGCTTAACTGCCCGAATGCTGTCGTATTCCGCCTCACCATTAAACAGGCAAGAACGGGTTCGGCCATGAATCGTCAGGGCTTGTATACCACAATTTTCGGCCAGTTGGGCAATTTCTATACAATTACGGTGTTCGGTCGACCAACCCGTCCTGATCTTCAGCGTTACTGGCGCATCTACCGCATTAACCACTGCGGAGAGGATTTGTTTAACCAAATCAGGATGTTGCAATAATGCAGAACCTGCCAGCTTGCGATTCACTTTCTTGGCCGGACATCCCATATTGATATCGATGATTTGTGCACCATTAGCCACATTGATTCTGGCTGCTGCTGCCATCTCATCCGGGTCGTTACCGGCAATTTGCACGGTACGAATCCCAGGCTCATCGCTATGAACCATACGCAAACGCGACTTATCCGTCCGCCAGACCTCGGGATTCGAGGAGAGCATTTCAGATACCGTCATCCCAGCCCCCATGCCATGACATAGCGCTCTGAAGGGGCGGTCTGTTATACCAGCCATCGGGGCGGCAATCAGGCAATTTGTAAGCTGGAAGTGTCCAATACGCATAGACAAAGAATGACCACACTGTGTCCGTAAGGGCGCGTATATTACGCATTTTTGCGCCCAGATGAAAGGCCAAACTTTGACCAATTGATGAAAAAAGAGCGATAAAATACCCGCCAAGCTGTGCTAATTAATTATTTATCCATATATAACATAGTGTTAACTAAAATTGATTAATTTGTGCGCTTCAGGATTTTCTCCTAAACATCACAATTATCGACTAGTTATGCTACAGCTGCCTGGTCGAAAGTGCTGATTTATTCATCAAATCAATGATAAAGCACAGATGGAAATGAGTCAGACCTCCCATTTTGATTAAAAAGAGAGTGTGGTCGATTGCCAGAAATGCTAACTCAGCAAGGGATGTGATGGCCCCCTGCTAAGGTTTAACCGCCCTGGCAGGGGCGTCGGTTTTTGCGCGTTTACCGCTTGATACCGGTAATACGGCACCACTCTTCTTTCTCTGCCACTGGATCGAGGGTGAACTTATCCTCGTAAGCCTGTGCGACGCCCTCCGCCTGGGTCGCCAGTACCCCGGACAGACCCAAATGACCGCCGGTTACCGGTAGTACACTAATCAGTGGCGCCAGTTCGCGCAAGGGACCTGCCAGAATATTGGCGACCACCACATCAGCAGATAAGTCTGCTGGCTGGTCTTTGGCGAGATACAGCTCCAGACGCTCTGAAACGCCGTTACGCTGTGCGTTATCACGACTGGCTTGAATGGCCTGCGGATCGATGTCGATGCCAATAGCGCGCGTTGCACCGAGTTTTAGCGCTGCAATTGCCAGGATGCCAGAGCCACAACCGAAGTCGATAACAGTTTTACCGCCCAGGCTGAGGCCATCGAGCCATTGCAGACACAATGCGGTGGTTGGATGGGTACCGGTACCAAATGCCAAACCAGGGTCCAGCATCACGTTGACCGCGGTTGGGTCCGGCACATCACGCCAGCTCGGGCAGATCCACAGGCGCTCACCGAAACGCATCGGATGGAAATTATCCATCCATTCACGTTCCCAATCCTTATCTTCCAACTGCTCAATCTTATGGATAAAGCCTTTACCGAGTTGCGGGTTGTATTCCAGCATGGCGATCACTGCGGCCATCTCCGTTTCAGCATCATACAGGCCAATCACATCAGTATCGCCCCACAGTCGAGTTTCGCCTGGTAGCGGCTCAAACACCGGATTATCGTGGGTATCCTGAAACGTAACTGACACCGCGCCACTTTCAATCAATGCGTCCCCAAGGGATTCGGCCTGATTGCCGGTGGTGTTTAATTTTAGTTGAATCCAAGGCATAACTTTTCTCTCAAAAGCTCAATCCCCTTCATCTTTCAAGTCGCAGGGGGGTTGGCTATGCTCACGCCACCCGAATCACTTGACTGTGTAAGCTCATCGGGATGCCCTCGCTTGCCGCCTTCCTGCATCTTGAAATCTATTGGGTATATAATTGAGCTGATATAAATTAATCGTTTCTAATCAGCGCTAACTACCACGGGCTGCCGCGCTCTAGCCCTGTCGCCAAACTGATTACCGATATAAAACGCCAGCAGATTAAGCACCAGCGACGGCACTATCGGGTGTAGGCCAGCTATCTTAATATTGAAACTGGCCAATACCGTATAGCATACCGCACCGACAATCATAGAGCTAAGGGCTCCGTGAGCATTGGCGCGCTCCCAGTACAGCCCCAGCACCAATGGCCAGAGGAATACCGCTTCCAGACCACCAAAGGCCAACAGATTCAGCCAGATAATCATTTCCGGCGGCCGCCAGGCAGCAAGTAACAGTAACAGCCCCAGAATAAGCGTCGATAAGCTGGAAATACGCGCCAACTTGCGTTCATTCTTCAACTCTTCCGGCCACAGATTGAGATATAAATCTTTCACGATGGTTGCAGAAGATTGCAGCAACTGGGCATTGATGGTCGACATAATCGCCGCCATGGGTGCCGCCAGAAAGATCCCTGCAGCAAAGGGCGGTAACACGGTGATCATCAGTGTCGGGATCACCTGATCGGGGATCTTCAGGTCCGGCAGGATAGCCCGGCCCAATGCGCCAGCCAAATGCATGCCGAACATCAGGATGGCGACCACAATGGTGCCGATGATAATGCCACGATGTACCGCTTTGCTATCACGATACGAAATACAGCGCACGGCAGTATGTGGCAGGCCAATCACGCCAAAGCACACCAGGATCCAGAACGAGGCCATAAACGGCAAATCAAGGATCTTGTCACCACCTTGCGGTGAAACTAGCGCTGGATCAATATGTTGTAGTGTATCGACGGCTTTATGCAGCCCGCCTGCGGCATGGATCACTGCAACCAATAGCAAAATAGTGCCGATCAACATCACCAGCCCTTGCAAGGCATCGTTCAATACACTGGCGCGGAAACCACCAAAAGAGGTATATAACGCGATACTGATACCAAATATTAATAAGCCGGTATCGTAAGGAATGCCTGCCGCAGTTTCCAGCAAACGTGCACCACCAATAAATTGCACGGTCATGGCACCGACAAACGCCACCAACAAACTGATACTGGCCAGCCACACCAGCAATCGGCTCTGATAGCGGGCATACAGCATATCGTTGAGGGTTACAGCGTTATAGCGGCGCGCCAGAATGGCAAACTTCTTGCCCAGAACACCCAGCGACAGCCAGACCGCAGGTAACTGGATCATCGCTAATAACACCCAGCCAAGGCCATACTTATAGGCAGCACCCGGCCCGCCAATAAATGAACTGGCACTGATATAAGTGGCGGTCAGGGTCATTGCCAGTACGAATCCTCCCATCGAGCGATTGCCGATAAAGTATTCGTTTAGAAAACTTCCGGTTTTTTGGCGGGTATAGGCATAAATTGATAAGCCAAATACCATTGCCAGATAGCCCACTAATGGCAGGACAACATCAGTTTGCATTCTCATCCTCCAACGGAATATCGCGGAAGACGAAACGCACCATCAGAGCGCACAACACAATAAACACCAGTGGCAGTGCAATACAGGCGGCTTCAAACCAAACTGGCAAGCCACTCATACCAGGGATATTACCGGGCAAATACGCAGTCAATATCCAGCCCGCCAAATAAGCCAATGTTAAACCAAAGGCCCAGCGCGCTTCTTTGTGGGCTTGTATAAATCTTGTTTCCATAGTTCTCCCCATACCCTTTGTACTTGGCGCTACAGCGTTGTTAGCCGCTCTCACCCACCCGAATTAACTTATCGGATTTCATTAGATTGCCGCTTGACTACAACACCAATAACTTCAGATAGATAAGTCGAAATAAAGTCTCAAAAGAAAAAAGACCGGTGATTAACCGGCCTTGATATAAAAGACTAACAGCATGAAAGGCGAAATATCAGGTTTCTTGTAACCCGAGTTTCTTCTCCAGATAGTGGATATTGGTGCCACCGTGCTGGAAGTTTTCGTCGTTCATGATGCGCAGCTGTAACTCAACGTTAGTTTTGATACCGTCGATAATGAGTTCTGCCAGCGCATTTTTCATACGAGCAATCGCCACGTCACGGTTTTCACCGTAAGTGATCAGCTTGCCGATCATGGAGTCATAATATGGTGGCACAGTATAACCGGCGTAAATATGAGACTCCCAACGCACACCAAAACCGCCCGGCGCATGGAAACGGGTAATTTTACCCGGACTTGGCAGGAAGGTATTCGGGTCTTCGGCGTTGATCCGACATTCCACGGCGTGGCCGTGTACCTTCACTTCATCTTGTTTGATGGAGAGAGGTTGGCCCGCAGCGATACGCAGTTGTTCTTTGATCAAATCGACACCGGTGATCATTTCGGTAACCGGATGTTCAACCTGAATACGGGTGTTCATTTCAATGAAATAGAACTCGCCGTTTTCATACAGGAACTCGAAAGTCCCCGCACCACGATAGCCGATCTCTACACAGGCTTTCGCGCAGCGCTCACCGATATAACGGCGCAATTCGCTGGTGATGCCCGGTGCTGGTGCCTCTTCAACCACTTTCTGGTGGCGGCGCTGCATAGAACAGTCACGCTCAGCCAGATAGATAGCATTACCCTGACCGTCAGCCAAAATCTGAACTTCGATATGGCGTGGGTTCTCAAGGTATTTCTCCATATAAACCATGTCGTTATTGAAAGCCGCTTTGGCTTCCGCACGGGTCATGTTGATGGACTGCTCGAGATCTTTATCATGACGAACCACACGCATGCCACGACCACCACCACCGCCAGATGCCTTGATAATGACCGGGTAACCGATACGTTTGGCAAAGGCTTTATTCTTGGTAGTGTCGTCAGTCAATGGGCCGTCAGAGCCAGGTACGCAAGGTACACCAGCTTTCTTCATCGCGCTTATTGCTGAAACTTTATCACCCATCAGGCGAATAGTTTCGGCACGTGGGCCGATAAAGATGAAACCTGAACGTTCTACCTGTTCGGCAAAATCAGCATTTTCAGACAGGAAACCATAGCCGGGGTGAATAGCCACCGCGCCGGTGATCTCAGCCGCAGAAATGATTGCCGGGATGTTCAGATAGCTTTTAACAGAAGGTGCGGGACCAATACAAACAGTCTCGTCAGCCAATAACACATGTTTAAGATCACGATCCGCAGTAGAGTGAACTGCCACAGTTTTGATCCCCAGCTCTTTACAAGCTCGCAGGATACGCAGCGCAATCTCACCACGGTTAGCGATTACGATTTTATCAAGCATGGAACGCCTCGTTACTCGATGACGACAAGAGGCTCGTCGAATTCAACCGGCTGACCGTTTTCAACCAGAATGGCTTTTACAGTACCGGATTTATCTGCTTCGATTTGGTTCATCATTTTCATCGCTTCAACGATGCAAAGAGTGTCACCAGCAGAAACTTTCTGACCTACTTCAATGAAGGCTTTAGCATCCGGGCTCGGGGTGCGGTAGAAGGTACCGACCATTGGGGAGCGCACGATATGGCCACTGATTGCTGCTGGTGCAGCCGCTTCAGCAGGTGCTGGTGCAACGGCGGCAGCCAGTGCGGGCTGTTGCTGTGGTGCAGCAAAAGCATATGGCTGTTGCATCATTGGGTAGTTTGGTGCGGCGGGAGCACGACTGATACGTACTGACTCTTCGCCTTCTGAGATTTCCAGCTCTGAAATGCCGGACTCTTCAACCAGTTCGATCAGTTTCTTAATCTTACGAATATCCATGAGTGTGATTCCGTACTCTTTGTGTGTTGCATTAGTTGGATTTTGACAAGCGATTTACCGCTGCCTGTAAAGCAAAGTTGTAGCCATCTGCGCCAAGTCCACAGATTACGCCAACTGCAATATCAGAGAGATATGAATGATGACGGAAAGGCTCCCGGGCATGCACGTTAGATAAATGGATCTCGATAAACGGGATCTGTACACCTAACAATGCATCACGCAGTGCCACGCTGGTATGCGTAAACGCTGCTGGGTTGATCAGGATAAAATCGGTATTACCCCGTGCCTGATGAATTCTATCGATCAGCGCGTGTTCTGCATTTGACTGCAAATGAGACAACGCCACATCCAATCCCTGGGCTTGAGCCTCTAACTGACTGACAATCTCAGCCAATGTAGTGTAACCGTACTTTTCCGGTTCACGCGTTCCAAGCAGATTCAGGTTAGGGCCATTCAGAAGCAAAATGTGCAACTTATCCGACATTGTGCTGGTATCTCCGGCAATTAGTCCATCATCGTAAAAAATAACCTGATGTCACCGATTTGTCACCTTTTTACGACGAATTTGACACTGCGATCGGCACTAAGGTCGGGCATTATAATGATATCGTAGCAATTAGCAGCTAAATACTGGTCTTATCAGCGAAGATATTCAATAGAAAAGAGTGCGAACTGTGCGTTCAGCATTATTTATGACGGGGAGAATCATGATAAGTTCCGGCCACTAACGGCACCATTGCCGAAATTTTTTATAGCGTAGTGCCAGCAATATAACCGCCGCCACGGCGTAGATAATCGGCAGTGGCGAAAGCGTTTTCACCGACCAAAGATAATGAATTGGCGCAAGGATGGCGACAACATACACCAAATTATGCAGTTTTTGCCAGTTGGGTCCCATTTTCCGTTGCGCCCATAAGGTGGAGGTGGCGGCCAGTGATAGTAACAATAACCAACTGATAATTCCCAATGTCAGATAGGGGCGGGTGACCAGCTCGCGCCCCAGCAGGCCAATATTACTCAGCCCCAGTTCCAGCAAGGAGTAGCTGACTAAATGCAGGGTTCCCCAGGCAAAACACCATAAGCCTAATAACCGGCGGCAGCGGATCAACAGGGGCTGTTTACCATAACGCGCCAGCGGCGTGACCACTAAAGTGGCTAGCAATAGTTTCAGTGTCATGCGGCCGGTAAAATGCTGAATATCTTTGGCGGGGTCGGCACTGAGCCAACCCTGATTAACCGATAAAATAAGCCACAGCAAAGGCAGCGCTGCTGCCAGCCAGATAGCCACTTTTAACCCTTTAATCTGCCGTAGACTCAGGCGCATCAGAAATTCTCCCGCAGATCCAAGCCACGGTAGAGGGATGCAACTTGGTCCGCATAACCGTTGAACAGCAGAGTAGGTTGGCGCTGCACATCAAGGATACCGCCGGCGCCGATAAAGCGCTCAGTAGCTTGCGACCAACGCGGATGATCGACATGGGGATTCACATTGGCATAAAAACCATACTCGTTAGGCGCACTGAGGTTCCAAGTGGTGGGCGGCTGATCATGGGTCAGGCGAATATGAACGATAGATTTTATCCCTTTAAAACCATATTTCCACGGTGTGATAAGCCGCAGCGGGGCACCATTTTGCGGTGGCAGGGCTTTGCCATACACCCCCAGAGTCATAAAGGCGAGTGGATGCATAGCTTCATCCAGTCGTAAGCCTTCGACATACGGATATTTTAGCCCGCCACCAATAAAACGGTCTTCCTGTCCCGGCATCTGATCCGGTGCATACAGCGTTTGAAATGCGACATAGCGGGCATTACTGGTCGGTTCAACCAGCTTGAGCAGTTTCCCTAACTCAAAACCAATCCACGGCACCACCATGGACCAGGCTTCGACGCAGCGCATACGATAAATGCGTTCTTCCAGCGGGAAGCGTTTTATCAGGTCATCGATATCCAGTGTCATTGGTTTAGCCACATCACCGTCGATACGTATCTGCCAACCCTCAGTTTTTAGCGTGCCAGCATTGGCGGCGGGATCAGCTTTATCCAGACCAAATTCGTAGAAGTTATTGTAACCAGTCACTTTCTCTTCCGGTGTCATCGCCAGATCCGGGTGGTACACCGTTGATTTGGTAAACTCCAGTGGCTTACCTGAGGGCGCTTTAGGGCGATCATTGCCTTTAAACCATGCTAACAAGTCGGCCTGTGCCGCGGTGGGCAAGGCCAGTGACGCCGCCGTGATCCCCAACGCCTGCAACACCTTGCGGCGCTGATAGAAAATACTTTCTGGCGTGACGTCAGCTTCGGTCAGCTTGCGTGGTTTGGTACTGCTACCACGAAGACTATTTTTTGAATGAGAGAAAAAGTTGTGCATAGACCTACTCCATCGGGCAGGGGAGTCATACTGACCGTTATGGTATTAATCATGGCGGCTTATGGACACAAGTGCGAGGCTGCTGGGAAAAATATGAAATTTCTGAGAGCGGAGTGATAGGGCCGGGTGATAACAATATCCACCCGGTGACTTTTGCAAAATCAATAATTAGCGAACTTTAACCAACGTCCGGCCAGTGACTTCATTCGCCAGCAGGCGTGCGGCGATAGTTGGAGCATCTGCTAGTGTGATTGATTGTGATGCCTGCTGATAGAAGCTGTCAGGTAAGATTTTCAGCAGCCGCTGCCAGGCTTGCTGGCGGCGCGGTTGAGGTGTCATCACCGAATCCACGCCCTGCAAGCGCACGTTGCGCAGAATAAATGGCATCACGGTGGTGGGCAGAGTATAGCCACCCGCCAAGCCACAGGCGGCAACGGTGCTGTTGTAATTCATCTGTGCCAGCACTTTGGCCAGCAATTTGTCACCGACAGTATCGATTGCACCAGCCCACAACTGTTTTTCCAGTGGGCGCGACGCATCAAGATAATCATTGCGAGAGAGCACCCGATGCGCCCCGAGACTTTTCAAATAGTCACTGTTGCTGTCACGACCCGAGATCGCCGCAATCTGGTAACCGAGCGCCGACAGTAAGGCAATTGCGGTGCTACCTACGCCACCACTGGCACCGGTGACCACCACTTCGCCGCTTTCAGGGGTGACACCGCCGTCTTCCAAAGCCATGACGCACAACATGGCAGTGAACCCTGCGGTACCGATAATCATGGCTTTTCGGGGTTCCAATCCTTCAGGCATGGGGACCAGCCAGTCGCCATTAACACGCGCTTGCTCGGCTAAACCGCCCCAATGATTTTCGCCCACCCCCCAGCCGGTCAGTAACACTGACTGACCGATATGAAAACGTGGGTCTTCACTGCTGTGAACCGTGCCAGCAAAATCAATGCCCGGAACCATAGGGAATTCGCGGATAATCTTCCCTTTGCCGGTGATGGCTAGCGCGTCTTTATAATTCAGGCTGGACCAATTGACATCAACCGTGACATTACCGGCTGGCAATTGCGAGGGCGATATTTCACGCACTTCGGCGACAGTACGGCCTTCAATTTGCTCAAGTACAAGTGCTCGCATGTATCACTCTCCCGATATATTTTTCTGCAACGCCAATAACGTTGGGTATAAATAGTGTGGATAATTCAAAAAAGGGATGGGTTAAGAGTGAGCTAATATAGCGGTAACAGCAACCTTCGAGCCTGATCAAGAACAAAAATCAATTCATTGATTTTTATCATGGCTATCCTTTGAAGAGGGACTAATCGAACATCAGGGAAAGGGGCGAAAATATTGTGTTATTGTCGCATTATGAAGTAAAAAGTCAGTTTTATAGCCTATTTTTGTCATATAGTGTGCTCCTCAAGGGAAATGAGGGCTTTTCTTCACTTAATTGCGCTTCGCAAGGCTAAGGGATGCGATTTACAACCAAACTTTCTGCGTTTATGACGCTACTGGTCGTCTCGGCTATGTGCTTAGTGCTACTGGGTAGCACGGTAAGTTTCTTCTATTTGTGCCAGAAAAAAATGGAGCATCGTCTTCAAAGTATCGTGACAGCTTATGATCAGTCGCTTCTGCTGCAACCGGCGGATAAAGCGCGAGAGTGGCTGCCTATTATGATGCGAACAGTTGGTGTGGTGGAGCTCAGCATTCAGGATCAAGCCAACACGCTATATCATCTCAAGCTCCCTGCAATTTATACACCCTGGAATAGCGAAAGTAGGCACCGCAACCTGGTGGTACCGATGCTGCATCAACCCGGGGCTTCGATGCATTTCACCTATATTGACCCTTTGAGCAGCTACGCCCGCTCTCTTTACGCTGCGGCTATTTTATCGCTGGTGGTTGTGGTGATTGCCATGATGCTACTGCTAAGTTTTCGCTGGTTGCGTGATCAGACCGCAGGCCAGGAAAAACTGGAGCGCCGAGCGAGGCGTATTCTTAACGGCGAACGTGAATATGCTATCAGTAGCGACGGACATGAATGGCCGCCTTGCGCCAGTCGTGCCATTGATCGGCTATTGGCCGAATTGATAGAGGTGAGGGAGGAGCGTAACCGTGTTGATACACTGATTCGCGCTTTTGCCGCCCGAGATGCCAAAACCGGTCTCAGTAATCGCCAGTTTTTTGATAATCAACTGACTACCCAATTGGAGGAAGAGGGCGCCCATGGGGTAGTAATAATGGTGCAGTTGCCTGATTTTGATAGTTTAAATGATACGGATGACCATCAGCAGGTACAAGAACTGATGCATTCGTTGATTAACCTGCTTTCTTCTTTTGTTGCTCGTCATCCCTCTGCACTATTAGCGCGTTACCATCAGAGTGATATCGCGATTTTGCTGCCCCATAAGACGCTGAAAGATGCCGATGTTATGGCTGCCCAATTGGTTCATGCGGTCGGGGCGTTACCTGAACCCCATGTTATTGACCGCGAATCATTGCTGCATATGGGGATTGTGGCGTATCGCAGTGGTGAGTCCGTTGAACAGATTATGGATAATGCTGGACAAGCGACTAAAAATGCGGCGATGTATGGGGGGAATGGCTGGTATGTATTCGATACTCAAGTGTCAGAAAAAGGGCGTGGTAGTGTCAAATGGCGCACTTTGCTGGAGCAGACGCTGGCTAACGGCGGGCCAAGGCTTTATCAGAAGCCGGTGATTACTGTTGACGGTAAAATTCATCACCGTGAAATAATCAGCCGTATATATGATGGTGAGCAAGAGTTGTTGGCTGCTGAATTTACACCATTAGTGCAGTTGCTCGGTCTGGCTGAGCGTTATGACCGTCAAAAAATTGATCGGATAATTCCTTTATTAGCTTTATGGCCGGACGAAACTCTGGCATTTTCTATCTGCGTTGATTCATTATTGCAGCGTTCTTTCCAGCGTTGGCTGCGTGATACGCTCTTACAGTGCAGAACGTCTGATAGAAAGCGCATTATCTTTGAACTTGCAGAGGCAGATGTGTGTCAACATATCGACCAAATCCGTCCGATGATGCGTTTATTGCTCGGCGTGGGCTGCAAGGTGATGGTGTCGCAGGCCGGATTAACGGTTGTTAGCACCTCTTACATCAAATCACTGCGGGTTGAAATGATTAAACTTCATCCTGGGTTAGTAAGAAGCATTAATTTACGTTATGAAAATCAGTTGTTTGTGGAAAGTCTGACCGGTGCCAGTGCAGGGACGAATACAAAAGTTTTTGCCGCAGGAGTGCTTACCCGTGAAGAATGGCAAACGCTGAAGGATAAGGGGATTTATGGTGGACAGGGCAATTTTTTTGCTCCGCCAACACTTTTAAACCCCGGAAAGAAAAAATATTCGTATTAGGAGTATGTTTAGCCTGATCGTTGAGCAAAAATTAACGTAGAATGTGCCAGTCATTTCCGTAAATCGTTGGTGGGCGCTTACTTCCGACGAGAATCAGGTTAAATGTTAGATTTTATGTGCTGTGTTACGCCGGTCGTTACGCAGAATCTGTGTTGTGCCGAGGGTTTATTCAACCTTTTCAAGCGACATGGGTTCGTGATGGAACGAGATGTCAACAACGCAGCTACTTTTTCACCGAATCAGGACGTTTTTGCGCCTTGTCGCTGCTTCGTGTGGTTGGTAAAGTAGGCGGATTTTATTTTCCGCCCCCAGCTTGCAGGATTATCCTTTCGTTATGTTTAAGAAATTTCGTGGCATGTTTTCCAACGACTTGTCCATCGACTTGGGTACCGCCAATACCCTTATTTATGTTAAAGGACAAGGCATTGTACTGAATGAACCTTCAGTGGTTGCTATTCGCCAGGATCGTGCCGGTTCACCGAAGAGCGTTGCGGCTGTGGGCCATGATGCCAAACAGATGCTTGGGCGCACCCCCGGCAATATCGCAGCTATTCGCCCAATGAAAGACGGCGTTATTGCCGATTTCTTTGTTACCGAGAAAATGCTGCAACACTTTATCAAGCAGGTTCACAGCAACAGCTTTATGCGCCCAAGTCCGCGTGTATTGGTGTGCGTACCGGTCGGGGCTACTCAGGTTGAGCGCCGTGCGATCCGTGAATCCGCTCAGGGCGCTGGCGCTCGTGAAGTGTTTTTGATTGAAGAGCCTATGGCTGCGGCCATTGGTGCCGGGCTGCCGGTTTCTGAAGCAACCGGTTCGATGGTTGTGGATATTGGTGGCGGTACCACAGAAGTGGCCGTTATCTCTCTGAACGGCGTAGTTTACTCTTCTTCTGTCCGTATCGGTGGCGACCGCTTTGATGAAGCGATCATTAATTATGTGCGCCGTAACTACGGTTCATTGATTGGTGAAGCGACTGCCGAACGTATCAAGCACAGCATCGGTTCTGCTTATCCGGGTGATGAAGTTCTGGAAATTGAAGTGCGCGGTCGTAACCTTGCTGAAGGTGTACCTCGTGGCTTTACACTGAACTCCAATGAGATCCTTGAAGCGCTGCAAGAGCCGCTGACGGGTATCGTTAGCGCGGTAATGGTTGCGCTGGAACAGTGCCCGCCAGAATTGGCCTCTGACATCTCTGAACGCGGTATGGTGCTGACCGGTGGTGGTGCATTGCTGCGTAACCTGGACCGCCTGCTGATGGAAGAGACCGGTATTCCGGTAGTGGTGGCAGAAGATCCATTGACCTGCGTCGCTCGCGGCGGTGGCAAAGCGTTGGAAATGATCGACATGCATGGCGGCGATTTGTTCAGCGAAGAATAATAGTCAGCCAAAAAGGAGGAGAACTAGATCAGATGAATCGATATCCAGCTTACTCAACGTAAGAAGGATAAATTCGTCCGATTTAGCGCCTCCTTTTGTCGTCGAGGAATACGCATAATTTATGAAGCCGATTTTTAGCCGGGGTCCATCCCTGCAACTGCGACTGTTCTTTGCCGTTCTTGCAGCCATTGTTTTGGTTATCGCTGATAGCCGATTGGGCACGTTTGTCAAAATACGTACCTATATGGACACTGCCGTTAGCCCTTTCTATTTTCTGGCCAATGGGCCACGCAAAGTTCTCGACAACGTTTCTGAAACTCTGGCTACCCGTGAACAGCTAGAGTTGGAAAACCGTGCGTTACGCCAAGAGTTGTTGCTTAAAAATACTGACCTTCAGTTGCTCGGGCAATTTAAGCAGGAAAATAACCGCTTACGTGAATTGCTGGGTTCTCCTTTGCGTCAGGATGAACAAAAAATGGTCACGCAGGTGATGTCCAGCGGGACAGATCCTTACAGTGATCAGGTGGTTATCGATAAAGGTTCTAACAACGGGGTATACGAAGGCCAACCGGTTATTAGTGACCGGGGTGTGGTCGGCCAGGTTGTCGCGGTGAGTAAACTAACCAGCCGTGTATTATTAATTTGTGATGCCTCCCATGCGCTACCTATTCAGGTGCTGCGCAATGATATTCGTGTGATTGCCGCAGGGAGTGGCTGTACCGATGATTTATTACTAGAGCATTTACCCAGCAATACAGATATTCGCGTGGGTGATGTATTAGTGACATCCGGGTTAGGTGGACGTTTCCCTGAAGGTTATCCGGTCGCGGTGGTCTCTTCTGTCAAAGTTGATAATCAGCGGGCTTATACCGTGATTCAGGCTCGACCAACCGCTGATTTACAGCGCCTACGCTACTTGTTGTTATTGTGGGGGGCCGACCGTAATGGCGAGATGCCATTGCCGCCAAATGAAGTTCGCCGCGTAGCCAATGAACGACTGGCTCCGATGATGTCACAAGTGCTGCCTGCCGCAGATGCTATGGGGCCACCGGCACCATCGGCCGCTACAACCGCCACACCAACAGCAGTGACTGCACCGGGAGTATCGCCATGAACCGTTACAGCAGCAATGGCCGTTGGGTTATCTGGTTATCCTTCCTGATTGCCATGGTGCTGCAAATTATGCCGTGGCCGGAACAGATTTATATGTTCCGACCGTCATGGCTGGCATTGGTATTAATTTATTGGGTGATGGCATTACCCCACCGTGTGAATGTTGGCACTGGCTTTGTTCTCGGGCTGATTATGGATCTTATTTTGGGTTCAACACTTGGGGTCCGGGCGCTGGCACTCAGTATTATTGCTTATCTGGTCGCTTTTAAGTTTCAACTATTCCGCAATATGGCACTGTGGCAGCAGGCACTCATCGTGATGCTGCTTTCGCTTACCATGGATGTCGTGGTGTTCTGGTCTGAGTTTTTAGTGATTAATGTTTCATTCCGCCCAGAAGTATTCTGGAGTAGTGTAGTTAACGGTATTTTGTGGCCTTGGCTATTTTTGTTAATGCGTAAAATTCGCCGCCAATTTGCGGTGCAATAAGGACTTAAGACCCATGACTGCCCTGTATCTTGCCTCTGGCTCTCCGCGTCGCCGTGAATTACTGGCCCTGCTTGATGTCCCTTTTGAGGTACTGAAAACCGAGGTCGAAGAGCAACGCCATCCAGATGAAAGTGCGCAAGAGTATGTCCGGCGCTTAGCGTTGGAGAAAGCTCAGGCTGGGGTGAAGGTCGCACCACAGGATCTGCCGGTATTAGGGGCCGATACCATCGTGGTGTTAAATGGGCAAGTTTTAGAAAAACCACGGGATAAAGCCGATGCGCAGCGAATATTGAATGCGCTGTCCGGTCAGCAACATCAGGTGATTACTGCGGTGTCTCTGGCTGATCGGCAAGATGTGTTATCTGCCATGGTGGTGACAGATGTGACATTTCGTGTGTTATCCCAGTTGGAAATCAGTGACTATATTGCTACCGGTGAACCCATGGACAAAGCGGGCGCTTACGGTATTCAGGGGAAAGGTGGTTGTTTCGTCAGAACTATTACCGGCAGTTACCATGCCGTAGTGGGGCTGCCGTTGGTAGAAACCCATGAATTACTAAGTAATTTCATTGCGCTACGTAATGTGAGAGGAATACATGACAGCTGAATTACTGGTCAATATCACACCGTCTGAAACGCGAGTTGCCTACATTGATGGTGGCATCTTGCAAGAAATACACATTGAGCGAGAAGCGAAAAGAGGGATCGTCGGTAATATCTACAAAGGTCGTGTCAGCCGGGTTTTACCGGGTATGCAAGCGGCGTTTGTCGATATTGGTCTGGATAAGGCCGCCTTCCTCCATGCCTCCGATATCATGCCCCACACCGAATGCGTGGCCGGGGATGAACAGAAAAATTTCAATGTGCGCGATATCGCTGAACTGGTGCGCCAGGGGCAGGATTTAATGGTGCAGGTGGTGAAAGACCCCCTCGGCACTAAAGGCGCACGTTTGACCACGGATATCACTCTACCCTCTCGCTATCTGGTACTCATGCCAGGAGCGGCCCATGTTGGGGTGTCGCAGCGAATTGAAAGTGAAGTCGAGCGCGAACGCCTGAAAAAAACCGTGGCGGCTTACTGCGATGAACAGGGCGGTTTTATTATCCGTACTGCCGCTGAAGGAATTGGCGAAGAAGAGCTATCAGCCGATGCTGCCTTCCTCAAACGCCTGTGGACTAAAGTCCAGGAGAGGAAGAAACGCAATATCACCAAATATAAGTTGTATGGCGAGATGGCACTGGCGCAACGCGTACTGCGTGATTTTGCCGGTGCGGCACTGGATAAAATCCGAATCGACTCCAAGCTGACTTATGACCTGCTGGTGGAATTTACCAGCGAATACATTCCTGAAATGACCGCAAAGCTGGATTTGTACTCGGGCAAACAGCCGATTTTCGATCTTTACGATGTCGAAAATGAAATCCAGCGCTCATTGGAACGTAAAGTTGAGCTAAAATCAGGTGGTTACCTGATTATTGATCAAACTGAAGCCATGACCACCGTGGATATCAACACCGGTGCTTTTGTGGGTCATCGTAATCTCGACGAGACTATTTTCAATACCAATATTGAAGCCACTCAGGCCATTGCCCGCCAGCTACGCATGCGTAATTTGGGGGGGATTATCATTATTGATTTCATTGATATGAGTAATGAAGAGCATCGTCGTCGTGTATTGCATTCATTAGAACAGGCATTAAGTAAAGATCGGGTAAAAACCAGTATTAATGGTTTCTCTCAGCTAGGCTTAGTCGAAATGACCCGCAAACGCACGCGGGAGAGCATCGAGCATGTTTTATGCAACGAATGTCCAACCTGCCGTGGTCGTGGCACCGTTAAATCGGTAGAAACCGTGTGCTATGAGATATTGCGTGAAATTGTCCGAGTTCACCACGCTTACGATTCTGATCGCTTCCTGGTCTATGCGTCTCCAGCGGTAGGAGAAGCACTGAAAGGTGAGGAGTCACATGCTCTGGCTGAAGTGGAGATCTTCGTCGGCAAGCAGGTCAAAGTGCAGATTGAACCACTGTATAACCAAGAACAGTTTGATGTGGTGATGATGTAAGATTTCCCGCTGCCACACTTGCAGCGGATAGCAAGGAGAGATGTGTGAGGCGACTGCCCAGGATAATATTTGCGACAGGCGCCACAATGATTGTTGTGGTGGCACTGTTGGTCAGTGGGCTACGCATGATGCTGCCTCTCATCAACGACTATCGTCTGCAAATCGTGGCCAAGGTTCAGTCCATCAGCAGTATTCCACTGGAAGTGGGGTTCATGCAGGGATCGTGGGAACCGTTCGGCCCAACGTTGGAATTGCGCGATATTCGCGCTAAATTGCCGAAAGCCGATTGGCAGGTGCAGCGGGTGACCCTTGCGCTTGATGTGTGGCAGTCACTGTTGCACTGGCGCTGGCAGTTCCGCGATATGACCTTCTATCAGTTACAGTTAGATTTGAACACCACACTGGATATGCAGCAAAACAGCAGCCGCAATCTTGAAGCGAGTAATCTGACTGATATCTTCTTGCGCCAATTAGATCACTTTGATCTGCGTAACAGCCGTGTCTCATTCCTCACCCCATCTGGCCCGCGCGCTGAATTAGAGATTCCACAGCTCACCTGGCTTAACTCCCGGAACCGGCATCGCGCCGAGGGGCAGATTAGCCTGTCGACCATTAATGGTCAGCACGGTGTGGTGCAGGTGCGGATGGATCTACACGATAATCAGGGCATCCTCAATAATGGCATGGTCTATATGCAGGCCGACAAGATCGACCTGAAACCGTGGATCAGCCGCTGGCTGCACACCAATACCGGGCTGGATAATGCGGAATTTAGCCTGGCGGCCTGGCTGAGTATCAAGAGTGGCACTATTTACAGTGGCAATGTGTTACTCAGTGAGGGGCAGGCCAATTGGACTGTCGCGGGCAAATCACATCAGTTGGCGGTAGATAATTTTGTGTTGGAAGGCCGCCGTCAGGGTAATGGCTGGCAGGTTGATGCGCCGGAGCTAAGACTGAAAACCGATGGTCAGGCATGGCCTAAAGGGCATTTATCTGCCCTGTGGTTACCGGAAAACACGCAGTTTATTGGCCCAGACCAATCCCAGGAGTTACGCATTCGCGCCGCCAATATTCAGTTGGAGCGGGTGGGGCCACTGTTACCGACCTTGTCACTTTTTACCCCTGAGCTGATGAATCGTTGGGCGGATTTGCGGCCACAAGGGAATATCGATGCACTGGCATTGGACATTCCTATCAGCCAACCAGAAAAAACCCGTTTTCAGGCCAAATGGCACAATATCAGTTGGCAACAATGGGATTTGTTGCCGGGGGTTAATAATTTTGCCGGTGCGCTGAGCGGTTCCGCAGCGCGTGGGCGGTTGGATATCAATCTCAAAGACAGCCTATTACCCTATGGTGATATGTTCCGCGCGCCGCTGGAAGTCAGTCAGGCCAGTGGTGCAGTCAACTGGCAGATTGATGATAAAGGCTGGGAACTGTGGAGTGACCAGCTCGATGTCCGAGCTAAATCGCTGTGGGGCAACGGCAGCTTCCACTATCAGCAACCTGATATTGGGCAGCCATGGCTGAAAATCCTGACCGGCATCCGCTTGTATGATGCGGCCGATGCATGGCGCTATTTCCCTGAACCGCTGATGGGTAAGAAGTTGGCAGATTATCTGACCGAGGCGTTACAGGGTGGGCAGGTAGACAACGCAACACTTATCTATAACGGCAATCCTCATGATTTCCCTTATAAACATAAAGAAGGCCAGTTCCAGGTTTATGTGCCACTGCGTAACGCCACCTTCCAATTCCAACCAGATTGGCCTGCGTTAGAGAATTTGGCTATCGACCTCAATTTCCTCAACGAAGGTTTGTGGATGGATGCCCCTCACGCGATGTTGGGTAAGGTCACTGGCAGTAATATCAGCGCGATTATCCCTGACTATCTGAAAGAAAAGCTGTATGTCGACGCCGAAGTGGTTGGCGAAGGGCGTGATATTCATGACTACTTTACGGCGACACCACTGCATGATTCTGTGGCGGAAACACTGGAAGAGCTGCAAGTCGGCGGTAAAGTTAGTGGGCGCTTACATCTGGATATTCCGTTGGAAGAAGACCGTATTACCCACGCCAGCGGCGAAGTGACGCTCAATAACAACAGCTTGTTGGTGAAGCCATTGCAAAGCCAACTGGAAAACATCAGTGGCAAGTTCCGCTTCAACGATGGCAATCTTGCTAGCGATACCTTATCTGCTAACTGGTTTGGGCAGCCATTGGCGGTTGATTTCACTACGCAAGAGCAGCCAAAAAACTTTTTGGTGAATGTTGGGTTGCGTGGTGACTGGTTACCGGCCAAGTTACCCGGTGTTCCCGCTGATGTTGCGAAATTGCTCAGTGGTAGCGTCAATTGGCAAGGCAAAGTCGCCGTACAATTACCGAAAAATGGCAAGCCAGACTATAAAATTGATCTGACGGCTGACCTGAAGAAAGTAAGCAGTCACTTACCTGCTCCACTAGATAAAACAAGTGGTCAGGCATTACCTATGCATGTACAGGTGGTGGGGGGGCTGGAGGCGTTTACCCTCTCCGGCAGTGCTGGCAGCAACAATACATTCAACAGCCAATGGTTGTTGCAAAAAGAACAAGTAGAGCTGGCGCGGGCTATCTGGCAATCCGACAGCAAAAAAGTCCCGCCACTGCCGGAGGATAAAGGTTTGGTCCTTAAACTACCGGCACTGGATGGTGAGAGTTGGTTGGCGTTGCTGGCACCGGAGTTTACCAGTGTCAGCGCACCTTTTAGCGCATCAGTACCACCAAAAATAAAAGGCAATAAATCCAATGTCATCCTTCCTACCCGGCTGACTTTACAGACACCACAGCTTTTGGTCGGTGGGCAGGCTTGGCACCAACTGACACTGCTGGTTGAGCCATTATTAACCGGTACTCACGTCACGGCAAAAGGTCAGGAAGTGGATGGTAGCCTGCTGATGGCCGAACATGGGCCATGGCATGCTGATATCGATTATCTTTATTACAACCCGCAATGGACCACGCACGAAGCACAAGATCCTCTGGCGCAAGCTGCGTTGCAGGAGCCACAAACTGCCAGTAAAATTTCATTCCGTGATTGGCCTGCGCTGCAATTACGCTGCAAATCTTGTTGGATTCTGGGGCAAAATGTCGGGCGTATTAACGCAGATCTGACGCCGAAAGGTTCAGTGCTGGCGTTAACTAACGGCTTGATTGAGGCTGGCAATGGGCGGGCTAAAGTTTCCGGCCAATGGCAGCAAGACAGCAGTGGTGATAAAACCGCGCTTAATATCGCACTGAGCGGGCCAAAAATCGATGAAACCATTTCGTTCTTCGGTCTGACAACCCCGATAAAAAATGCCTCTTTTGATATCAATGCCGATGTTAACTGGCGTGGAGTCCCGTGGCAGCCACAGATTAATACCCTGAATGGGACATTAAAGAGTAGATTGGGCAGAGGCCAACTGAGCGATCTCGGTGGTGGGCGCGCCGGTCAGCTACTGCGTTTGGTCAGCTTTGACGCACTATTACGTAAGCTCCAGCTTGATTTTAGTGATACGTTTAGTCGTGACTTTGCGTTTGATTCTATTCGTGGCACGGCCAACATTAAAAATGGTGTAATGCACACCAATGATTTAGTGGTGGATGGATTGGCGGCCGATATTGCCATGAGTGGTAATGTGGACTTGGTTAAACGCCAGATAGCCATGGAAGCGGTTATTACACCAGAGATTTCTGCCACTGTCGGCGTCGCAACAGCCTTTGCGATCAACCCAGTGGTTGGGGCTGCGGTATTTGCGGCCTCGAAGATATTAGGGCCATTATGGAGCAAGGTTTCGCTGATTCGTTACCAGATTACCGGTAGCTTGGATCAACCAACCATCCATGAAGTATTACGCCAGCTAAAGGAGAGTAAGGCGCCATGAAAAATGCCAATGTTGCATTATTGCAGTTATGCAGCGGTGAAAATACCCGTGACAATCTGGCTCAAATTGAGCAGCAGATCAAACAGTTAAACTCTGGTATTAAACTGGTTATGACGCCGGAAAATGCCCTGTTATTTGCCAATGCTGCCTCTTATCGGCACCATGCCGAGCAACATAATGACGGGCCGCTGCAACAGCAAATTCGCGAGATGGCACGCCATTACGGTGTGTGGATTCAAGTTGGCTCCATGCCGATGATAAGCCGCGAGTCACCGGAGCTTATCACTACCAGTAGCTTGCTGTTTGATGACCAGGGCGAACTTAAAGCTCGTTACGACAAAATTCACATGTTTGACGTGGATATTAACGATATTCATGGCCGCTATCGTGAATCTGATACTTATCAGCCGGGTGAACAACTGACGGTGGTTGATACACCGGTAGGCCGCTTGGGCATGACGGTTTGTTATGATTTACGTTTCCCCGGCTTATTCCAGGCTTTGCGGGCGCAGGGGGCTGAGATTATTTCGGTGCCGGCGGCCTTTACCAAAATGACCGGTGAAGCTCACTGGGAGATTTTATTGCGCGCACGGGCGATTGAAAACCAGTGCGTGATACTGGCCGCAGCACAGGTAGGGCGTCATGGGGCCACCCGCCGCACCTGGGGCCACACTATGGCGGTTGATGCCTGGGGTAAAATATTAGGGCAGAACCCAGATGCGGTTGCTGCCTTAAAAGTAAAAATTGAAACCACAGGTTTGAATACTATCCGTAATCAGATGCCAGTGTTGCAGCACAATCGCTTCCTGCCATCTCCGTTGCCGTCATCGCATAAACCATCATCTAATTAAAGAGTGAAAACTATGAGCCTCTCGTTTGTCAGTGAGCAGTTACTCGCTGCTAACAAGCTGAACCATCAGGACTTGTTCTCAGTGTTGGGGCAATTGTCTGAACGCCGCCTCGATTATGCTGACCTGTATTTCCAGTCCAGCTACCACGAGGCCTGGGTGTTGGAAGACAGCATCATCAAAGATGGCTCGTACAATATTGATCAGGGTGTGGGTGTGCGCGCGGTCAGTGGTGAAAAGACCGGTTTTGCTTATGCCGACCAAATCACTCTGAATGCGCTACAGCAAAGTGCTCATGCCGCACGCAGTATTGTGCGTGATAACGGTAACGGTAAAGTGCATACCTTGGGTGAGATTCACTATCAGGCGCTCTATCCGCTGCTCGATCCACTACAAAGTTTGTCACGCGAAGATAAAATTGCGCTGCTCCATCGGGTCGATAAAGTGGCCCGTGCTGCTGATAAGCGGGTGCAGGAAGTCAGTGCCAGTTTGACCGGCGTCTATGAGCAAATCCTGGTCGCGGCCACCGACGGCACGCTGGCGGCAGATGTGCGCCCATTGGTGCGGCTGTCGGTCAGCGTATTGGTGGAAGAGAACGGCAAACGCGAACGCGGTGCCAGTGGTGGTGGTGGTCGTTTTGGTTACGACTACTTCCTCGAAACGGTGGACGGTGAAGTGCGTGCCGATAACTTTGCCAATGAAGCGGTCAGAATGGCACTGGTAAATCTGTCGGCTGTTGCCGCCCCTGCCGGTGCTATGCCAGTCGTCTTAGGCGCAGGTTGGCCGGGGGTGCTGCTGCACGAAGCGGTAGGTCACGGGTTGGAAGGTGATTTTAACCGTCGTGGCAGCTCCGTATTTAGCGGCCAAATGGGTAAATTGGTGGCGTCAGAACTGTGTACCGTGGTGGACGATGGCACCATGCAAGGTCGCCGTGGCTCGCTGGCTATCGACGATGAAGGGGTGCCGGGCCAATACAACGTGCTGATTGAGAACGGTATTCTGAAAGGTTACATGCAGGATAAGCTGAACGCACGCCTGATGGGCGTTGCGCCGACCGGTAACGGCCGCCGTGAATCCTACGCGCATTTGCCAATGCCGCGTATGACCAATACTTATATGCTGGCCGGTAAATCGACACCGGAAGAGATTATCGCCAGTGTGGAATATGGCCTGTACGCACCTAACTTTGGCGGCGGTCAGGTGGATATTACTTCCGGCAAGTTTGTGTTCTCAACCTCCGAAGCGTACTTAATCGAAAAAGGTAAAATCACCCGTGCGGTGAAAGGGGCCACTTTGATTGGTTCTGGCATCGAAGCCATGCAGCAGATTTCGATGGTCGGCAATGATTTAGCGCTGGATAAAGGTGTCGGCGTTTGCGGCAAAGAGGGCCAAAGCCTGCCAGTTGGCGTTGGCCAACCTACTTTGAAGCTAGACAATCTGACGGTGGGGGGCACGGCGTAGGGGTTGTTTATCACTCATTCCTTCCCTAATGATAGGAAGGGATGAGTCAGTACGTTAAACGATCAATATTAAGCACAAAAGCTGGTGTTATTTATTAAGCGTGTTTCATTTTATCGTTGAGTGTTTCAACAATAAAAGCATTAATCGATACTTGATGTTCGGCCGCAGCATGGCTTAATCGGTCACCAAAAGATTCTGGGTAGCGCAAGGTAAATGTCTTGATTTTTTCCTGACTTGCGTAAGGTTCTATACCACTACTCTGGCAATCATCCAAATATTCACGTAAAGAAATCTCCCCTTCTTTTTGTAGCCCCTGAATGCTATCAGAGACAAAATCACAGTATCCAGATAGCCCTAAAAATTTCCCACGGAACATTCCGATTTCAGGAACATAAGTGATAAGGGCTGCTTGCCCGGCGACATTCATTATATTAGGTGCTGCTATTGTTTGGGACATGGCTTAACTCCTATGCTCTCTAACCACTCTCGCAGGCTGACTACTGCGCCTTTGTCGGTATCGGGGGATGGATGAGGCCGATGAAATCTGGCAATACTGTTATTGAGCCGCAATCTTACTCGTGAACCGCTTCCCTGATTGATTTCTCCACCCAGAGCTTTGATGAGTGACTCAATATCAGGCCACTTTATTCCTGTTGGGGTGGGGGGCTTAAATATTTTTTCCAGTGTGTTCTTTTGTTTATTCCTCAGATTGGTAACTACACTTTTCATGTGATCTTCCATGATGTCACTATGTGAAGCCATTGTAAGGAGGTTGAAAGTGAAGTCAAGTTGTGAAGTCGTTTTGAATGTGTCAGGTAGAGCGTTTTCTTCACTTTGGTTCTTACTGATAATTTAGCCCAGCAGATTAATCATACTGGGCAT
>NZ_JAZGQA010000179.1:0-8525 GCF_048593855.1 Yersinia sp. 2542 StPb PI | reverse complement strand
CTACCCAATAGATGGGTGATGATTTTTTATACTTTAGGAAGCAACTCAATAGCTGAGGAAGGGATGTGAAGGCTTAACATCAATGATGGGGAGAAAATGATCCCTCCCCATTAGACAAATTACCCGCGCTTGTTAGATCCGCGTCGCGCCGTCGTTGCTGCTGGCGCTGCATTACCCGTATTTTGACGAGTAGAACTTTTACGAGCAGAACCTTGACGACCCGCGACCTGACGGCCAGCAACTTCAGTATGGCGTTTAACCGCACGACGGATTTGATTGGCTTTAACCCGGCGTCGGTCTTTCTCAACCGGCAGTTTACTGACAGTTTCAGAATCCAATTCGACCAACTCACGCAAGTAGTTGGTTGCCTTCAGATCCAATTCGGTCCAGCCACCCCGTGGCAGGCCCTTCGGCAAATTAATATCACCATAACGCACACGAATCAGACGGCTAACCTGCACGCCAACAGCTTCCCACAAGCGGCGAACTTCACGGTTGCGCCCTTCGGTCAACGTAACGTTATACCACTGGTTAATCCCCTCTCCGCCTTGGAAGCTAATGGTGCGGAAAGCCGCTGGACCATCTTCCAACTGCACGCCACGGCTAAGTTGTTTGATTTTTTCGTCATCGATTTGACCAAACACCCGCACGGCATATTCGCGTTCAACTTCACGGCTTGGGTGCATCAGACGGTTGGCAAGTTCACCGTCAGTAGTGAACAATAATAAACCTGACGTATTAACGTCCAGACGGCCTACCGCCACCCAGCGCGAACCGCGCAGTTTAGGTAAACGATCGAATACTGTTGGGCGACCTTCGGGATCATTACGGGTACAGAGTTCACCTTCCGGCTTGTAATACGCCAGAACACGGCAAACAGCCTCTTCAGATTCTTTAATAGAAAGAAGATGACCATCGAGGCGAATTTTGGTGGCCTGAGTGACTTCAACACGATCACCCAGCGTTGATATTTTACCATCAACGCTGACACGGCCTTGTTGGATAATGGTTTCGATTTCCCGACGCGAGCCATGACCGGCGCGTGCCAAGATTTTCTGTAATTTTTCACCCACAATTTTATCGCCCTGCGGTTTAGGGCTTTGTGGCTTTGAGTTTGGTAATTTTTGGTTTTCTGACTTCTCGCTCATTGAGCAACCTCTAATGTCGCCTTCACAGGCGTCGAGTTATATATTGTAATCAATAAGTTAAGCTCACAATCAAGCAAAACTCACTGATTGTAATACATTTTAGAACACAGCATGGCGCACTAAAAAGGGTGCAGGCGGACTCACACGCTGGTTCGTGACCCGACATATTACACTAATTTCACACTCAAGGATTCAAAAAGTGTCTGCCCTCCCTTTTACTTGCTCAGAGATCTACAGTGCCATGGCCAAAATGGATAAAAATCGTGCAACACAAGAATAATCCTACACCGATCGGATGCTTGTCTGATTATTTTGTGATCTAAATCAATTTAAACTGTACTCCATCAACTGCCATCTGCAGTGTTAATTCCAACTCGATAAGGCGAGTTTAAACCCGATTAAAAACCAAGCCTTTCTTTTCTCAATTTCTCGTCTCTTATTTCTATTTCGTTTTCTTATTTCGATTTTATCTTTCTTGTAATCATTATTATCACCAGGATGTATTCATCTATATGAAACCTATTACAATCCAAAAATTAAATATTATTACCCGCTGCCTGATGGCAACGTTAATGACCGGTGCGGCCTCTAGTGCTTATGCTATTGAGTGTAACGACCCCGCCAGAACATCGACTGATAGTGCCTGTACGGTCACTACAGCCTCAAGTACTGATATTATTGGCGCATTGGCGGAGGGTTCAGAGAGTACCGATGCCTCCGGGTATACTGTTACTGTCGATACGCCCGCATCCGCCACATTGCAATCTATTCTTGGCGGGTCTGCTGATGCTGTCGCATCAACGTCTAACGTAAGTAATACTAACGCGGTTATAAGCCGTGCTGATGCTAATGGGGCAAGTAATAATAATACCGTTATCGTTAATAATGGTTTATTTAATGGCGATATTTATGGCGGTTATGCCAGTGCCGATGCCAATAGCGATGCCATGGTAAGCGCTATGGCGATAAATCGCATTGCCGAAAGTGATGTCTATGCAAACGCCAGCAGTAATATGAATACGATTATTATTAACAATGGTGTGTTCAAGAGTGATATTTACGGCGGTTATTCTGTTACCAATGGCAATGCTTTTGCAAACGCCTACGGTACTGACAGTATCGCCAGAAGTTTGGTTGATGCACGCGCAACCAGTGATACCAACAACATTACAATTAATGGCGGTTCGTTTAATGGCCCTGTCCATGGTGGATATGCCTATACCAATGTGTTTGCTTTTGCCTATGGCACTA
This sequence comes from Yersinia sp. 2542 StPb PI, assembly GCF_048593855.1. Taxonomy (NCBI): domain Bacteria; kingdom Pseudomonadati; phylum Pseudomonadota; class Gammaproteobacteria; order Enterobacterales; family Yersiniaceae; genus Yersinia; species Yersinia sp. 2542 StPb PI. Next base: position 6,126 of record NZ_JAZGQA010000179.1, on the reverse strand, counting down.
ACAGCGTAGATAAAACTCAGGCAAACGCCAGCGCCTCAAGCAGTGGCAATACCATTGTTATTAATGATGGTTCATTTATCGGTTCCATTTATGGTGGCTACGCAGAAGCCATCACCATGATTGACCAAATAACCCCAGGGGAAAGTAGCAGTATCAGGGTAAAAAGTAATACCAACACTCTTACGCTGAATGGCGGTGTATTCAGTGGCCTTATTTATGGCGGCTATGCATCAAGCTTTGGTGGCGCGCCAACACCTGAGAATGCCACGGCAATCAATAACACCATTACGCTGTCAGGCACTCCGGTGTTTAACGCCAATAGCAGTGAAATATGGGGGGGGTACGCGGATATGTTCGACGGTATCGCAACCTCATATGGTGATGCTTTCAGCGGCAATACCTTTAACTTTGCCGCTAACCCTATCACTCTGAATAAGATGGGTAATTTTGCCTTTTATAATTTTTATCTCAACAACAATATTAAAAATAATGATGTTTTGATTGCGTTGACTAACGCGGCCAATATCGACAATGCGGCTATTGCAGTGACCGGTATCAGTAAGGACAGCGGCCTGGTCAAGGGTGATGCTATTACGCTTATCTCAAATGTCACTGGGGGTGAAGCGACGTTAAATAACACGCAAAAAGTCACGATGGGTACGGCAAAACTGGCTGATATCAGAGTGTATCGGGAAAATGATGCAGTAAAAGCGTCGTTAGATGGCGTAACCCAATTAAGCCGGGAAAGCAGCCCGATTACCGGTTTTGAGGTAAATCCACAGACTAAAGCCTATTTGGAAGGCCGCCTGCCAGGCATGCTGTTGATCAACCAAGGCAGCGACCTGCTTGCCGGGTTAGATACCGCACAGCTCAAGCGTGATGACAATGAGGTGGCGCTATTTGGTCTGACCTCCGGCAGCAAGAGCCGTTACAACACCGGTTCCCACATTGATATGGATAGCTTTGCTTTGACCACCGGCATCACTAAGAATCTGGGGCAACTCACCCTCGGTGGCCTGTTTGAAGCCGGCTGGGGTAGCTATGACGCCTATAATGATTTTAGCGGATTGGCCAGTGTAAAAAGTAACGGAAATGTCGACTATAAAGGTGCTGGTATTATTGCCAACTATGCATTCACTAACGCTATTTACCTCAACAGTTCTCTGCGTGCAGGCCGCGTATCCAGCGATTTCTCTTCTGCTGATTTCGGTGTGAATGGCGGGGTTGCGAGCCATTATGACAGCGCGTCACCTTATGTCAGCGGGCAGCTGAAAACCGGCTATCGCTATGCCATGACGCCGGCGGTGAAACTAGACACCCATGCCAGTATTCTGTCGACTCGAGTAGGCAGTGACAGTGTCACTAATTCCCAAGGTGAGAAGCTGACGTTTTCGGCGTTGAACTCACAGCGTGTTAATACCGGCGTTACTGTCACCTATCATGCCACACCGAAACTGGATGTTATCAGCGGGGTTGCCTATGAATATGAATTTGATGGTAAAGCCAAGGGGACTATCGATGGGGACAATATCGATTCTGCTGGCGTTAAAGGGAGCACGGGCATTGCTGAAGTGGGCATTCGCATTACGCCGACTAAAGAAAAGAATCTGTCTATGGACCTGAAACTGTCAGGTTACAGCGGAAAACGCGAAGGTGTAGCTGGCGGGCTTAGTGTGAAATATGCCTTCTAACACCGGTGATTGAGCATGTCATCTGGGTTGGATAGCGGTACCTTTCGGTTATGCCGTATCCAACACCCCAGATATAAAGATATTTAGCGGAACGGTGTGGCGTCCCCCGCGCCTTCACGAATAACTTCAGGAGAGGAATCAGTCAGGTCAATAACTGTAGTGGGTTGCTGCCCTAATGAACCGCCATGGATGATTAAATCCACTTGCTTACCGAGATGGTCTTTGATCTCTTCCGGGTCGGATTCAGCAAAGTCATTACCCGGTAGCATCAATGTCGTCGACATCAAAGGCTCGCCTAATACATCCAGCAACGCCAGCGCAATAGGGTTAGAAGGCACACGTAAACCAATAGTTTTACGTTTGTCATTCATCAAACGCCGAGGGACTTCTTTCGTCGCCTTCAATATAAAGGTGTAATTACCCGGGGTATTATTTTTGATCAGTCGAAACGCTGAATTATCAACATATGCATAAGTCGATAACTCCGACAAATCACGGCACACCAGTGTGAAGTTATGATTACCATCTAATTGGCGGATTCGGCAAATACGTTCCATTGCCGCTTTATCTTCTAAACGGCAGCCAAGGGCATAACCAGAATCTGTCGGGTAAACCACCACCCCGCCCTTGCGTAACACATCAACACTTTGGTTGATCAGTCGCGGCTGAGGGTTTTCCGGGTGTATATAAAAAAATTGACTCATGACACTACCTCATCATTCAACGTTCGCGTTAGCTGGCTCTACAGGCCAATCACGCCATACTGGTTCCACCCCTGCGGGCAGCCACAATTTGCGGCCCAATTCAATCCAGGCGCAAGGCTGATGGAAATCAGATCCCTGGGATGCCAGTAAATTATAGTCGCGCGCATACTGTGCAAGCTGCGCTCGTTCATGGGGGGCTTGTTGGCACTGGGCAACTTCCATGGCATCACCGCCATGTTCGGCAAAATGGGCTAATAAACGTTTCAACCATTTGGCGGTTAAATCGTAACGACCCGGATGCGCCAGTACCGCTTGCCCACCAGATTGCTTAATTGCTTCAATAGCTTGTTCTATTGTACACCATTGTGCGGGGACATAACCGGTCTTGCCTTTGGCTAAATACTTTTTAAAAACCTGCCCAACGTTACTCGCTAACCCCAATTCCACCAGATAGCGGGCAAAATGCCCACGGGTTACCTGTCCGCCCCCCGCCAAGCGGTTAGCTCCGTCCCAGGCACCGGGAATCCGCGCTTTTTCCAGTCGCGCGCTTATTTCCTGCGCCCGAATATAGCGATAGTTGGACTGCTCACTCAATAATTTGCCAATACTGGCATGCTGGGTATCAATACCTAATCCCACAATATGGATCTCGTGATTTTCCCATAATGTAGAAATTTCCACCCCAGGGATAAGCCGTAGTGCCAATTGTTGCTGGGCAATGGTGGTGGCGGCTTCAGCCAACCCTGCGGTGGTATCGTGATCGGTAATAGCCAAAACACCTACCCGCATCTGTGCTGCTCTTATTACCAGTGCCGAAGGGGTTAACAAGCCGTCCGACGCAGTGGTATGGCTATGCAAATCATAAAGTGTAAAGGCCGTTGATGTGGCGGCATCGGCCCTATCAGATAAGGTGGTGTTATCAGTCAAAACAGGTTTATTTATCAAAATGGTCTTATTAACCAAAACAAAAATCCGAAAAAGCGTGGCGGGCTATCATACCTGTTAATAACACACTAACGTTAATCAAACTTAGTCGTGCTCTGCCACCGTAGCGAAATTAAAGTGAAATAGATAACCGCACAGACTTTGTTAGAAAACAATCAATCAAGGGTTGACATTTACCTCGTGAACCAGTTAACTAGTACACAAGTTCACGGAGTACTTAAACGTCTGAGTTAACAGCAAGTGAATGTAGCTAACCCCCTGCGGCTTCAAGGGCAAGGGGAATAAACTGAATGCAATCATAGAGAGTAGTGACTGATAATGAAAACTTCCCTGATTTCCTTACTGCGTTGGTGGCACATCTCCCTCTCTCGGGCGATGTAATCACGCATATCAGTCACCAGACAATGCAGATTGCTTCAGCCCGCTAATAGCGGGCTTTTTTATGGTCAGATTTCGGCGTAATCACTTTTCAGGAAAGATAAATGATGCAAACTTCGCGCCCCACATTACAGTTACTGAGCACCCCGGCGTGTTACCGCGATGACCCAACCGCGCTGTTTCACCAGCTCTGCGGCGCACGACCAGCCACTCTGCTGCTTGAATCCGCAGAAGTGACCAGTAAACAGAACTTAAAAAGCCTGCTGATTATTGATAGTGCTTTACGTATTACCGCCCTTGAGCAGAAAGTCACGATTGAAGCACTCAGTCGCAATGGCGCGTCGTTATTACCGCTGTTAGATGCTGCGTTACCGCCACAAGTAGAGATTCAAGTGCGCCCGAATGGCCGTGAATTAACCTTCCCTATCATTAACGAAGTGCAAGATGAAGACTCTCGTTTACAGTCATTGTCGGTTTTTGATGCGCTACGTTTGCTACTAAAACTGGTCGATGCACCCGTAGCTGAGCGGGAAGCCGTATTCATTGGTGGTCTATTCGCTTACGATTTGGTGGCGGGTTTTGAAAATTTACCCCCGCTGCGCCAGGACCAACGTTGCCCGGATTTCTGCTTCTATTTAGCCGAAACCTTGTTGATATTGGATCACCAGCATCGCTCGACGCAGTTGCAAGCCAGTCTGTTTACCGCCGACGCTAGCGAGCATTTGCGTCTGACCCAGCGGTTAGAACAAGTTAGCCACCAGCTACAGCAAGCACCACAACCGATCCCGGCCCAGTCAGTGCCTGAGATGGCGTTACAGTGTAACCAATCAGACGCCGAGTACGGTGCAGTGGTGGCCCAATTACAGATAGCAATCCGAGAAGGCGAAATTTTCCAGGTTGTTCCTTCACGCCGTTTCTCACTGCCTTGCCCCTCACCACTGGCGGCATACCAAACATTGAAAGACCATAATCCCAGCCCGTATATGTTCTTTATGCAGGATAACGAATTCTCCCTGTTTGGTGCTTCACCGGAAAGTGCGCTGAAATATGACGCCACCAACCGCCAGATTGAGATTTACCCGATTGCCGGTACCCGCCCGCGTGGCCGCCGTGCCAATGGTGAATTGGATCGCGATTTAGACAGCCGTATTGAGCTGGAGATGCGCACTGACCATAAAGAATTGGCTGAACATCTGATGCTGGTGGATTTAGCCCGTAATGATTTAGCCCGCATCTGCGAGCCGGGTAGCCGCTATGTGGCCGATTTAACTAAAGTTGACCGCTATTCCTTTGTGATGCATTTGGTCTCGCGCGTAGTGGGCACGCTGCGTCAGGATCTGGATGTACTGCATGCTTATCAAGCCTGTATGAATATGGGCACCCTGAGCGGCGCACCGAAAGTCCGCGCTATGCAATTGATTGCTGGCAGTGAGGGCGCACGTCGGGGCAGTTACGGTGGCGCGGTGGGTTACTTTACCGCACACGGCGATTTGGATACCTGCATTGTTATCCGCTCAGCTTATGTCGAAGACGGTATCGCCACGGTCCAAGCGGGGGCCGGTGTGGTGATTGACTCCATTCCACAGGCCGAAGCCGATGAAACTCGCAATAAAGCACGTGCGGTTCTGCGGGCAATTGCTAGCGCACACCATGCCAGGGAGATCTTCTAATGGCTGATATCTTGCTGCTCGATAATATTGACTCCTTTACTTACAACCTGGTGGACCAATTACGTTCCAGTGGCCATCGGGTGGTGATTTACCGTAACCAAATCGCCGCCGATACCATTATCGCCCGCTTGCAACAACTCGAACAACCGGTACTGATGCTCTCGCCCGGTCCTGGCACACCGGCACAGGCGGGGTGTATGCCCGAATTATTGCAACGTTTACGCGGCCAGTTGCCGATTATCGGTATTTGCCTTGGCCACCAGGCCATTGTCGAAGCTTATGGCGGCCATGTAGGACAGGCCGGAGAGATACTGCACGGCAAAGCCTCGGCCATTGAACACGATGGACAAGCTATGTTTGCAGGCATGCCGAATCCGCTGCCAGTAGCCCGCTACCACTCATTAGTGGGCAGCAATATCCCAACAGAATTAACTGTTAACGCCCGTTTTGGTGAGATGGTCATGGCGGTGCGCCATGACGCACATCGGGTGTGTGGCTACCAATTTCACCCGGAATCTATTTTAACCACCCATGGTGCCCGTTTGCTTGAGCAGACGCTGGACTGGGCATTATGCCCTCCACACATGAAGCTGTAGCGGTGTTAGCTACATTCGTTACTCGCATGCTGTCACCTGTAACACCATGTTCTTTGGGTAGGGTGTAATTAAGGACTATAAGATGCAAAACTTATTATTATCAAAAGAATTATTATTGGAAAAACTGTTTCAGGCTAAATCC
>NZ_JAZGQA010000178.1:0-8657 GCF_048593855.1 Yersinia sp. 2542 StPb PI | reverse complement strand
AATCAAAAATCCCGCAAGCTTTAATTATGTAAACGCTAAAGATACTTGTCTGAATCTGAGAGATTCCAGTCTTGATTATATTGCAGGTGCATCACCTAAAGATGAATGTAAAAATAGTAATGGAGCATTTATCTTCTGGGATAACATGCATACAACGACAAAAATGCATGAAGATATCAGTGATATCTTGGGTGATGAAATTAAATTTTTACTGTAAATGATCGTTAGCAATATAAGTAACCGTTATGTAGAAATGGCGTATGTTCACTGTGGAGGATATACGCCTCTTTATATTATTATAAAGGATGAGTTGTATATAAATTATGATTATACACATGGCTATTCAAACCCTTGACGAATAGCTTTGCGAAAGAAGCGCAATGCAGCCGCAGAGTCCCGTTTAGCGGTCAGCAAAAGGTCGATGGTTTGGCCTACAGTATCGACCGCGCGGTACAGATATCGCCACTAGCCTTTGATTTTGATGTAAGTTTCATCCATTCGCCACCGCCGACCTACTGTGCGTTTGTGTCGGCGAAAAACCTTATCTAACAGCGGCACCCAACGATGCAGCGTGGAATGGTCAATGACAATACCACGCTCTGCCATCATCTCTTCCAGGTTGCGTAAACTCAGTGAATAAGCCAGATACCAGCGGACACACTGAGCAATAATATCGACGGGATAATGCAGGCAACAAAAGGCGTTTCGGGTCAGAGACATGGGCAGGTAACATCACAAAAAACAGCATGCTACCTAACAACGCCTTAATGCGACAGAGCCATTTCATGTGGGGGTATCTCATTCCATGGAACCTCGGCTTCCCCCTATTTATACCCCAACTATCTATAAAATTCAGTCGATGCGGATAAACGTAGGGATGCCAGGAATTGTCAGAGAGGCTGATTATATAAGGGATTTATGGACTTAGATAGAATTTAGGATACGTAAAGATGGTCCCTACAGGATTCGAATACATCAAGTATTGATATGTTTTATATGGATAAAATCGTGTTCGATAAAATTTGTACCAACATTTATACCAACAGATAAATTTGTTAGAAAATACAGCCTATTATCACTGGGCTAGCATGCCCGGATAATGCTTGGCAATGATATCATTCATTCTCTCAGTCAGCTCAGGTCGCTTGAATGTCAGATGAGCGGTTCCTTTCTGAAAGTAACGAATGCTGAAAAATGCATCTTCATAAACTTCCTTTGTCGGGTTATCACGGATATGCTCCATCAATCGGGTAGTAACATCGCCACGGTTGTCGGGTATCGGTTTACCATCGAGCAGAAATAGCATTCGTTCTAGGTCAGCCAGTTGATCCCGCCGCCAGCCCCAATTCAAGCTGTAACCCCAGCGATTATGTGTCACCAGATTGTTGATAATGATTTTCTTACCGAAGCTGCAGGGGCTATTAGTTTTGTGATCCCACGACAGCCCCTTGAAAACATTAATTACTCCGCGTTCAAATACCTCGTCTTTCTGCTGGTGAAGTTGCCCAAAGGTACTGAGTATATTGGCTTCGCTGACGGCAGGAATATTATCGCCCTCAAGGTTTCTATACCACTGGTCACGCGCCTGGGCATCCATCAGGCTCAGCATCCCCGATCTCAACATCAAATCTCGCCATATACTGCGATCGAGATTGCGGGTAATCGCTTTCATGCCCGTTTCTGTTTTCTCCATGAGCCAGCAGCCGCAGCGGAAATCTTGTCGCATGGCCCAGTCCTTTGCAATTCCACCGCCAATGCTGTTGGTGATGGCTGAAATATCCTCAAGCTGGTGGATAAACGCTTCAATCTGCACCAGCGCGGTGTTACGCATGGTGATGATACGTTCAATGCTGGTGGAGCAAATCACATCGGTGTGGCCGGTTAGAACCTGTGGCTCATCGATAACTGTGCTGAGTGAAGTAGACATCGTAGGAACTCCATAAAAGCAAAACGCCAACTATTGTTGTTGGCGTCGAGGAAGAGGGATGGTTCAGGTGCCAGTGTCTGCTGTTCAAGACAGCTCCTGATACACCGAGATATAGACATAACCGTGACTGCCCAGCGTATCCGCTTCACAGACAAACTCTCCATGCCGAACCGTAATGCCTTGCTGACGGCGTGGATCCAGCGCCCCGGACAGCAGTTGCGATTCCAGTTTGGTTATCAGCGCGGGAAACGCTGCATCAAGAGTCTGAGTGGCTTCAAGGGAAAAGGTGCCGACAATGTGGGCTCTGTCGCTCAGAAAGTGCAGGTGTGTTCCTTCCTGCACCAGTCTGGCTCCCAACCGCGGCGTAATATCACGTTTCAGGCCCCATGTTGGGGAAGTAGTAATGTGGTTATCCATGTTAACTATCTCTGTGGTTGAATAGGATTGAGGGACTCGGTTGGGTACAGCAACGTTGGCGGAAAATGCGCACGCCACAGACCTGCGGCCTGGCGAGCCCGCACGATATCACCTTTGCTCAACATCGGGTCTTGTGCCAATGCACTGAACCCGGTACGACCAATACGCACTAAGGCATATTTCTCAACCAGGGTATTGACGGTGTCACCAACGGAAATCTCTTGTTCTATCTGTTGTGCAATCACCTGTTCATCGTGATAAGGCGTATCGTTGAGGCTCAGGCCGTAGTGATTCTCCAGCAGGAAAGCGAGCAGTTGTTGATAAATCGCAGACACGGGCAATGCGCCCGGTGGGGTGGGTCGTGGTTTCATGGGGGTGTTCTCAATATGGATAATAAGGGATTACGCCAGGAGACGAGCGGTGGTATCACCAGTTGAATGTGACGAAACCGGGCAACACATCACCCAAGGCATCAATATGTAGATAGGTTAGCCCATGGCGTTTCATTAATGTGGTGACCAGACGGCGGCAGGCTTTGGAGAGGCCCAACTGCCTGAGCCGCAATACTGGATGGTTCCAGGCATCCAGACGCAGCAAATAGCCTGTGCCGGTAAAATGGATCCATTCGCCATCGCCGAATGCCACCTGACAATGGGATATCCGGTACAGCAGCGCATTGTCGCCCTCGGTGATATGTGCCGTGCTGCATTGCAGACCGCGAAGGGTCAGGATGTTGGTTTGTTGGATAGTCGCTAACATGGCAGCCACCCCAACTCGGCTAACGAAACCGGCTCGCTCTCACCGATAATCAGGTGGTCCAGTACGCGAATGTCGACCATGTTCAACGCATTAACCAGTCGGGCAGTCAATGTGCGGTCAGCCTGGCTCGGTGTGGGATCTCCGGCCGGATGATTGTGGGCGATGACAACGGCAGCACAGCGGTGGTGCAGTGCCCGAATAACGATTTCGCGGGGGTAAACTGTGGTGGAATTAAAGGTGCCGACAGAAACGGTTTCACTGGCCATCAAGCGGTGCCGGTTGTCCAAAAAGAGCACCATAAAACACTCCCGCCCCTGAGGGCGAAGATGGAGTTGCAGCCAGGCTTTCACTGCCTCGGGTGATGTCAAGGTGTAGGGCCGGTGTCGGAGTTGGGTTTCCAGTATCGCCAGTGCCTGGCTGATAATCTGTTGCTGGGCAAAAGGCAAAGTGGGGAGTGAAGCACGCATAGGCTGATGTGGCATGGGGAAACTCCTGTTCGTCAGTCAATCAAGTCAAAAATAGCCAAGCTTTCAGGGTGTTGTAAGGCATATTCGCGCAATCGGTAAAAGTGTTCGGTCATAAGCTCATTTTCAGTACGGCAGGCATAGTGACTGTAAGCCATCAGGCAGGCGGTAATACCCGCAGCTTCACGACTGACGGTGGCCCCGTTGCCATTGAGTTCGTTAAACAACGCGTAGTCTTGCTCCGTACCCGGCACCATAAATGCCCCGCCGTTGGGTAAGGTGTAGAAGTCCCAAAAGTCGCCGTGGTAGTCGTAACACAACCGGTCCAGCCAACGAAAAGCCTGTGGTTCAATCAACGCCCATTTGGGTACCTGACCAAAGTGTTTTGGCCAGAAATGGATGCGTTGCGCATCAGAAATCCGGGTGGCTGTGAGTGGGTTTGTTTCTGTATTGAGGGGGCTGTTCATGAGAAAAATCCTTGTACCATAATCGGTTAATAACAAAACAGGCCCCACCGGAAAACCGGGGGAACCTGTTTGTGGGGGGTGATAAAAGTGAGTAAGTACTTACCGGGGAGTGCGTTTAGGTACGATTAATTATCAGCCGTGTGCTGGCTGGGGAGCGGTAAAAATCAGTTGCAGTTGGGTGCAGGACTGTGCGTAACCATCAGCGTCAAAGCAGGCAGGCCAGTCATTGTCCTCGGACATCAACTGGCACAGGCTGGTTTCACCGGGGCGATATGCCAGATGATGGCAAAAAGCGCACAGGTCATCGTCTGATATTGACCGGCAACCGGGCTCATTCTCCAGTGACTCTGGGTAGCTGTCAGCCAGTCGTGCCCCAGCAGGAATGTCAGACATCAATTCATGGCCTGCTGAATAATATTTTCTTCTGATGCGGTGAACATTCTAGTCAGTGCAATTTCGTACATAGCGGGTCCTTAAAATGAAAAACCCCTGTCGCATATGCGACAGGGGTTCAATAAAAGAATGGATTGATAATTCGGCGTTCTTTATCGGTAATAAATTTCGGTGCATTCACCCTCTTGTGGAAGTACCTTTTGGGCATTTTTCAAGCTGACCTGATAACTGCTCACCTTCTTATCATTGATGTAAACATCGAAACTCTGAGCCTTCGCAATATCTCCAATGAACGATACCCATGCATTATCGGCATTTCGCCACCCGAGAGAGGCAGGGATCCAATACTGTTGGTCACTCATTACAACAACAATATTAGGATCTTGATCCCCAGGATATACAGTCGTGCCATTGGCTAACGTGACGGCTACACCATGCTCAAGTATCCCATCCTTATCGGGATTGCCGGTGCAGTTGATCGTGAAGGCCACATTATCCGTGCTGGTGATGGTGTATTCCGCATTACCCTGCCCGAAGCCGCTACTCCACATATTGGGAATAGCCAGAGCAGGAGATGCGAGTAAGCAAAGTGATGCCGACAAAACGTATTGTCGCATGATCATCTATTCGTCCTTATTTTCTACAATCCTGATTTTGAAAGCACCCGATAGTCGAGATGGCGTGAGCAATTCCCTTTCTTTCGACATAGCTCATTGAGCGTCTCTTTCGCTACCCATTGTTTAAGCAGCCTGTCGTCAGATGATTCTTTGGCTTTGATCTCAGCCAGTTGCTTTTTATTGATGCACTTATCGGCAATCGTCGTTAAAATTTTTGGCGCAACCTGCTCGTTATACTCCCTCGAAAGATTCTGCCCCGCTTGTGAGTCGACGATGCTGAAATAGCATCCTTTCCCCATATCTTCTCCCTGATATACAACGGTCAAATCAGCGGGTTTATCGTTGGGTGCCTTAACTAATTTAATGGTCTTGCTTCTCTTGTCCGCCAGGAAAAAGTTTCCCTGCCATCCCGTTCTGATGAAAAAGTGATCCGTCCAGGGATAGTTCTCAATGACACTAGCTTTATAAAGTGGCATGCCTAATTGCTCATCGGTAAACCCATCTGCCGATTTCCATCCACTTTGCCTCATATCCGACCAGGCTTTTACCGACCCCACGACGTTGTAAGCCTGCGCGTTGAATGCTAAAAGCAGGCTCCCGAGTACTATCAATTTCTTATTCAATGTTGTGTTCATCTGTCACTCCTGCGAATGGATATGTTGTCTGGTATAAATGAAATAATGGGATAACACATTAATCTTTAAGCCAATTTTTGGCTATTGAATTCCTTTAAAACGTCATGGATGAAACGAAAATGTGGGAGTGCGATAATAAAGTCATTACCGGCAGTGAGGCGACTCAGATCATCTCGGCGGGAGAATGACTCTTTAAGAAGCTTGACCTCGGTAATTTCAATAGCCAGAAATACGTTCAGATATCCGCGATACTCACAAACCAGATACCAAATACCGTCCAGACAAATAAGGCGATAAGGGGCCAGACGTTCATACTGCCGTCCGCCGCTAAAAAGCGTCACCAGCAACCGCTCTGTTATCGCTCGTGTTAACAGATGAAAACTTTCAGAGGGGGCGGCAACACTTCGTAACGGGGTTTGGTAAATAATGCATGGCGAGTCATCGCGGCTGTTCATCAGCATATTGACTAAACGGCTATCAAGTACCGGGAAGACCACCGAGACGCCCGTTTGGCGGGCGAAGTGGAGTACGTCACGTTCGCCTGAGGAAGTGTGGCTCCCTGGCACCAGGCGACACAGACCATTTTTATATTCTAAATCCAGGTAAATCAGTCGCTCCCGAAAATCCCGGCGGAGTGTACGTACCGATACTCCGAACTCTACCGCCAGTATGCGCACGCTCAGTGTTTCACCGTTTAGCAGACGGCTGATAATCAGTGACAACCTCACGGCCAGCCGATCATAGCGACGTTCAGGCTGTGGCATTGCATGGTCTCCGTAGAAAGTTAACTGGCTGATAAATTGTGTGATTATTTTAACTAGGGGGGCGGACAGGATATGGACACAACGGGAAATATTTTTATTTCTACGGGAACCCAGATACAGGGCGAATTGGTAGCGGGTTCCTCGTGGTCATCTGCGGGATTATCGTTACCCATATCGGACAGGGTGTGTCCAGGGCATCAAATACTTAAATCGGTAAACGACCTTGCGTATGTTCCAGCATGGTCTCCGCCATCACCCAAAGCGCTCTATTCAGCTTCACATCCCCATCAATACCGTTAACAGCACGAGTGCGGGCTGGTTTACCTTTTACATTTCGCCCGTTAAGACCGCCTTTGATTAAGTTCTCCTGGATCCGCTGATAAGTCGTCCAAAGGTCATCAGACTTATCCTCCCATCGACGGGGGGATAGAGCCTGGGCTGCAGTCACCCGCTGGTGCTCCTCTCCAAAACGGTAAGTGATGGCAGCTGTTGCCAACGCGTGTTGCGCTGGTGGAGGTAACATTAATGACTGCATGACCTCACGTTTTTCTTCAACACGATCAAATATACCCAGCACCTCATACGCGCCTTCGATGACCTTTCCAACGACGTCGCCTTTATGTGGTACACGCACCTCACCAAACGTTTCGCCGCACACCAGCCCGTTCTGGCAGACAAAGCGGAATAACCCTGGCAGCATTTGGTAACTGCCTGAACCATCATGCGAATTCAGAAGAATGATTTCAGGAACCTGTTTACCCGTTATCTGCCCCTCGCGACGCAGGCGCAGCATGTGCTTGGTATGCTCGCGCTTCTCGGGATCACGAACCCTTGTCTGACAGGCAAAGAACGGCTGAAAACCTTCTTTCTGCAAGTTGTCGAGGAGGGTAATTGTAGGGATATAGGTATAACGGTTACTGCGTGATGCATGTTTTTCCTCGCTGAATACGCTGGGAACGGCGCTAAATAATTCATCGCGAGTTAAGGGACGGTCACGGCGAATTATGTTGGCAGAGCCAAAGCGGGAAGATAAACGGGCCATAAGTACTCCTTCGTTGTCATTCAAAATGAAATAAAAAAAGCCTGCTGCGTGAGCAACAGGCCTTTGAAATTGGGAGATAAGAGGTATTGTTAATTCAGAAGAAAAAGTCCCATATGGCTCGGGCGACTGACACCACCGTGTCACGCACACCGAGAATAAGTGCTCTGACAGTTTCAGGTATAAATGGCAGCATGGCCGCTTTATCAAGCACACCCCCTACAGATTTGCCAAAGTCTGCGCGCGCACTCTCTTTGACAGAATGACTTCTGAGGTTATCGTTTAGTTGGGTTTGAAAAGGACTACTGGCTTTCGCGGGCAAAGCTCGCATCAGGTTATCCACCATTTGACTTAGCCCCCATCCATGCTTCGCGGAAATTGCACAGACTGGATTGTTAGGCGAAAACTGAGAGCGGATATCGCGTAATTTATGGCTGAGGTTGACTTTCTGAAGAGGGGATAGTGTTTGGCTTGCGTTATCCCATTCATGGCAAGGCTCAAGTTTATCAGCCTGGTTGACGACAAATAACACCTTGTCTCGATGAGCACCGATGACATCTCGGTAAAATTGTTCATCGACCGACAAAGCCCGGTCATCAGCTTTGATTACCCAGAGTATAAGATTCATGCGCGGTAAAAGGCGCTGATACAAAGCTGCATACTCGTGGTCGCGTGCAGCGCTTTCACCTACGCCAGGTAGGTCAACTAGTACCATACTATGCCGCCCCATACGTAGGCGAAAACGAAGTGGTTCACGAGTACAGGCTATAACATCATTGACTGGCGTAATGTCACTCGCAAAAAGAGCATTACACAATGATGATTTTCCGGAGCCTGTTTTTCCCATAAGACCAATCACCGGCTCATAATCACCAAGCCTGCAAACGTGTAATAAGATGTGCGCTTTAACTGCATCCGGCAGTGCACTAACAGACTGCGCCATCCGATGAATGCCTTCACCTTTATTCATGAAATTACCTCAGACAACAAAAAGAAAGCCCGCCAGAATCATAAAGACTCTGGCGGGCTTAAGGGAAATGGTCATGGGGATAATATCTATCTGAGATTCTTTTAAATATAGCCAGTTAATATTTAATGATTGCTTTCATGTAAGCATCATGGATGAGAACCTCTAACTCTTCATTTATTTTTCTTTTATTTTTTCTGACAAGATA
>NZ_JAZGQA010000177.1:0-8692 GCF_048593855.1 Yersinia sp. 2542 StPb PI | reverse complement strand
CATCGAATGATCAGCAAAAAAGGGTGCTATGCTCCATCACTTGCCCTTTATCTTGAGTCTTTCCGGGTATTATTAAGCTCTCCCGCATTCAGGAACTGATTTATGAGTAGTCTTCTTCGCATTCGTCAGCTTTATCCAACGCTGGCACAAAATGACCGTAAGTTAGCCGATTTTCTGCTCACTAATCCTGAGCAGGCACGTCATCTTAGTTCGCAAAAGTTGGCGCTGCAAACCGGGGTTAGCCAATCTGCAGTGGTTAAGTTTGCCCAAAAATTAGGCTATAAAGGCTTCCCGGCGCTAAAACTGGCCCTGAGTGAAATTGTCGCGGCCCCGGCACAGGCAGTGACACTGCATAATCAGATCTTGAGCACTGACAGTTTAAAAATCGTTGGGGAAAAACTCCTGAGCGAGAAAGCCGCAGCACTACGGGCCACCTTGGATATCAATAGTGAAGAACGACTTACGCAAGCATTAGAGATGTTATTGTCGGCACGACGGATTATTCTAACCGGTATTGGTGCTTCGGGGCTGGTGGCAAAAGATCTGGCTTATAAGTTACTGAAAATAGGCATTATGGCGGTCTCCGAAACCGATATGCATGCACAACTGGCCGCAGTACAAGCATTGGATGCACGGGATTTACTGCTGGCTATCTCATTTAGCGGCGAACGCCGTGAGATAAATCTGGCGGCTGAAGAGGCACAGCGTTGTGGTGCCAAAGTGCTGGCATTGACCAGTTTTTCCCCCAACAGTTTGCAGCAACGTGCCGATCATTGCTTATATACCATTTCGGAAGAACCCGCGATTCGCAGTGCCGCAATCTCCTCAAGTACCGCGCAATATGCTCTGACTGATCTATTATTTATGGCGATGATCCAACAAGACTTGGAAAGCGCGCAGGATCATATTAAGCACAGTGCGGCACTGGTAAAAAAACTGGTCTAAGGATAGCAGAGGGGTATAATCCCCCGCAGTTGAGAATACCCGACCTAAGGTAAGAGAAAGCATGGCCCTGTTGATCACTCGTAAATGTATTAATTGCGACATGTGCGAGCCGGAATGCCCTAATGAGGCAATTTCCATGGGTGCAGAGATCTATCAGATTGATCCGATGCGCTGTACGGAATGTGTCGGTCATTACGAAACACCAACCTGCCAGTTGGTCTGTCCTATCGATAATACGATTGCTATCGATCCTGCCTGGGTTGAGAGTAACGAACAATTGTGGGATAAGTTTGTCCAACTGCATCACGCCGAACGTTTGTAATCCCCGCAGCAAGACTCGTTTTTAATACCAACAATATACTCGCGCATAACAAAAAGGGCGGCATTCGCATGCACGCCCCTGCTCTCTTTCACCACTATTCGCGGCTAAAACGGGCCTAGCTTTCAATAATTACGGTCGCGCAGGCATAACGCCGTTCATCGGCCAACGTTACATGTAAGGATTTGACACCCAGCTCAGCGGCCAATTCTGCCGCGCGCTGATGTAAACGCAGCGTCGGCTTACCCAGTGCATCGTTAACAACTTCAAACTGATTAAATGCCAAGCCATTACGAATACCAGTACCAAATGCCTTGGCCGCGGCCTCTTTAACGGCAAAGCGTTTTGCCAGAAAACGAATTGGCTGCTGATGCTGCTGATAGTGCTGCCATTCCGATGGGCTAAGGATACGCCGCGCCAGTTTTTCGCCACTGCGCTCCACCACCGCTTCAATCCTTGAAATTTCAACAATATCAGTGCCTAACCCCAAAATCGCCATTAACGACGCGCTTCCCGCATTAATACTTTCATCTCAGTAACGGCAGCTGCAAGGCCCGTCATTACGGCCTGACCAATAATTGCATGGCCGATATTCAGCTCATGAATCTCTGGTAAGGCTGCGATTGGTTGCACATTGTGATAGGTCAGGCCATGACCGGCATTCACTTTCAACCCTTTGCCTGCGGCATAGGTCGCAGCTTTGGTGATACGCACTAATTCAGCTTGACGCACCAAATCGGTGGTGGCATCTGCGTACGCACCGGTGTGGATTTCAATATAAGGGGCACCCACGGTAACGGCTGCATCAATCTGGCGCATATCGGGATCGATAAACAGTGACACCAGAATACCGGCCTCAGATAATCGGCTCACCGCAATGGTCATTTTATCGAGTTGACCGGCAACATCTAGCCCGCCTTCGGTGGTAACTTCTTGGCGTTTTTCCGGCACCAGACAGCAAAAGTGCGGTTGTAACTCACAAGCAATATCAACCATTTCATCGGTAACCGCCATCTCCAGATTCATGCGGGTCTGGATAGTTTGGCGCAAGATGCGTACATCTCGATCAGTGATATGGCGGCGATCTTCACGTAAATGCACGGTAATACCGTCGGCACCCGCTTGCTCGGCAATAAACGCGGCCTGAACAGGGTCGGGGTAAATGGTCCCACGTGCATTTCGTAATGTCGCAATGTGATCGATATTGACGCCCAACAACAAATCAGCCATGACAGCCCTCCAGATATGGATGCATCTTTAATAGGTCAATGAGCACGCAAAAACCGGCCCTTAAACGCATAAGTGCCTTGCAGTTTACACCGACTAGACTGTCAGCGGATAGGTTACTGTACGGGAAAGTTGATGATGGGCAGTTTAAAACATGAAGGTATTGTACTACGGCACTGGATCCGCTGGTGGCTTAATCACAAACTGACGAAACAGTTCGCGACTTTTTAACGGTTTACCCCCCAAATAGGGTTTGAGGGCGATGCGGGTGAAGCGCTTGGCTGCACGTAAAGTATCGGCATCAGGAAATTCACGGTTAGCCAAAGCCGATAATTGGCGGCCAGTAAAGCTATAGTGATCAACCACCAAGCTGGCGATAAATCCTTTTTCTTCCCGATAGCGGTAGGTCATGGTCTCTGACACCGGCTGACCACTCCCCGCACAGTGGAGAAAATCCACACCATAGCCAAGATGAGCCAATATCGCCAATTCAAACTGGCGCAGGGCATATTCGGGCGATCCATCACTGCCTGCCAAAGCCTGTAAGCAATGCAGATAATCGAAGAATAAAGCAGAGTAATTGGTTTGATGTTCTAACACGCGGGAAAGCAGCTCATTGACATATAAACCGCTATACAACATAGAGCCAGTCAATGGAAGAGCCAGTGATACTGGCTCAGCACTGCGTAAGGTTTTAACTTCACCACGCCCGGTCCAGCGAACCAATAATGGCGTAAAAGGCTGCAAGCAGCCTTTTAGATTGGAGCGGCGACCCCGCGCACCTTTGGCCAGCACCCGCATGCGACCTTCCCCTTCAGTAAATAAATCCAGCATCAAACTGGTTTCACTATAGGGTCGCCCATGCAGGACAAATGCGCGTTGCCAACCGTCCATTGGCGAGTCTTACTTCAGATCGTCGGTATAGCCTAAGCTGCGCAATGCACGTTCGTCATCTGCCCAGCCTGATTTCACTTTCACCCACAGCTCAAGATGCACTTTTGCTTCGAACATTTGTTCCATGTCCTGACGGGCTTCAATACCAATGGTCTTGATTTTCGAACCTTTATTACCGATGACCATTTTCTTCTGGCCTTCGCGTTCAACCAAAATCAGCCCATGGATGTTATAACCACCGCGCTCATTTGGGACAAACTGTTCAATTTCAACTGTTACTGAGTAAGGTAATTCCTCACCCAAGAAGCGCATCAACTTTTCGCGAATGATTTCTGACGCCATAAAACGCTGAGAGCGGTCAGTGATATAATCTTCCGGGAAATGATGACCCGCTTCCGGCATAAGCTTGCGCACGATGCCAGCGATGGTATCCACGTTCATCCCTTTCTCGGCAGAGATTGGTACGACGTCCAGGAAATTCATCTGCTTACTTAAGAACTGAATATGGGGCAACAGCTTGGTTTTGTCTGTTACGTTATCAACTTTGTTGATCGCCAATAATACCGGGCATTGTAAACTGCGCAGCTTATTAACGACCATTTCATCGTCGGCAGTCCAATTGGTGCCTTCGACTACAAAAATCACTAATTCCACATCACCGAGAGAGCTGCTTGCCGCGCGATTCATTAAGCGGTTAATCGCGCGTTTTTCTTCAATATGCAGCCCCGGGGTATCAACATAAATGGCCTGATAAGGCCCTTCAGTATGGATCCCCATAATACGGTGGCGTGTGGTTTGTGGTTTACGTGAAGTGATGGAGACTTTTTGCCCCAACAGTTCATTTAGCAAAGTAGATTTACCCACATTCGGGCGACCTACAATTGCAATAAAACCACAATACGTTTTTTCTACTTCGCTCATTCAAGCTCCAACTGTTTCAGCGCTTGTTCCGCTGCCGCCTGCTCAGCTTTACGGCGACTTGAGCCGGTACCTATTACCGGTTCATTCAAGCCACTCACCTGGCAGTGGATAGTAAATTCCTGGTCATGTGCTTCTCCGCGAACCTGCACAACCAGATAAGAGGGCAATGGCAGATGACGGCCTTGCAAATATTCTTGCAAGCGCGTTTTCGGGTCTTTCTGCTTATCACCAGGGCTGATTTCTTCCAACCGACTGCGATACCAGTCGAGAATCAGCCGTTCAATCATATGAATATCGCTATCTAAGAATATACCGCCAATTAAGGCTTCTACTGTATCCGCCAAAATTGATTCGCGACGGAAACCACCACTTTTCAATTCACCCGGCCCAAGGCGTAAACATTCACCGAGGTCAAATTCACGGGCCATTTCAGCGAGTGTATTTCCTCTAACCAATGTGGCACGCATCCGACTCATGTCCCCTTCATCGACACGGGGAAAGCGACGATACAGCTCATTGGCAACAACGAAACTTAATATAGAGTCACCCAGGAACTCCAAACGCTCATTGTGTTTGCTACTGGCGCTACGATGAGTCAGTGCTTGCAGCAAGAGCTCCTGCTGTTGAAAAGTGTAGCCCAGCTTCCGCTGTAGCCTGTTTATTACGATGGGGTTCATGAGTTACCAATAGATCAAGAATGCGTCAAAAACTACAGCATACGGAACAGGTCTGATCCGCCAATATTGCAGGACAAAACTGTTTCGTTTGCAGTGGCTCCCATAAAGAAGCCAACTTTTATCGCTCGAAGGGTTATTCTACAACGAGTGGAAATATAATGCTGCGTTTAAATACCCTGCTTACTTGAAGTTGCAGCAGTGCTAGCGGCGTTCAAATCTACTCCCAGCAGATTTGTCACCCGAATTACTGACTTTTGTCGGTTCATCGGGATGTGCTCGTTTGCTGCCTGGCTGCAACTCCACCATCTGGGTATAGCCGATACTAATGGATTCCACCAATTCGACTTAAACGAACACCCGTTGGCCATTCACCCTCTTGCTTTTCAAAACTCATCCAAATAGCAGTGGCCTTGCCAACTAGATTACGTTCCGGCACAAACCCCCAGAAGCGGCTATCTGCACTGTTATCCCGGTTGTCGCCCATCATAAAATAGTGACCTTCCGGCACCACCCAAACCCCTAAAGGCTGGTTAGGTTGTTGATAATAAGCGCCTATCTGCTCCTGACGCCCAGGGACGGTCAGAATATGGTGTGCCACCGGGCCAAGAGTTTCGGTGCGCTCACGCAAACGTACCCCACCATCAGGCACTGCCTGATTTGTCGGGATTTGGAAGAAGCCAGCAGAAGCCTCGCCATTGCCGCTATAGCGGAATGTCTGCACAAAATCGCTTGGCTCAGATGCACTGTAAGTAATTGGCAACGCACTATCACAAGAAGTACCGGTATTACATGCAGGCTGCACCGTCACTTCCTTGCTGATTGGATTATAGCTAACGCGGTCACCCGGTAAGCCCACTACACGCTTGATATAGTCCAAACGCGGATCGAGCGGATATTTAAATACCGCGATATCACCACGTTTTGGATGTCCCGTAGGGATCAGCGTAGTTTGCGTGATGGGATCTTTAATACCATAAGCAAACTTCTCAACCAGAATGAAGTCACCGATCAATAGCGTTGGCATCATCGAACCAGAAGGGATCTGGAACGGTTCGTAAATAAACGAACGAACGATAAATACCAGAGCTAACACCGGGAAGACTGAAGCACAAGTCTCTATCCAGCCAGGCTGCCTTGCCGCCTGTGCTAAAGTCTTATTATCTACAGCACAACCCGTTTGTGCCTTGATCGCCGCAGTTTGCGCATTAACTGCCGCAATTTTTGCCTGGCGAGCCGGTCCCCATTTAAACCGCTCGAAGCACCAGATAATCCCTGTCAGCAGTGTTGCTATCGCTAAAATCAAGGCAAACATGTTAGCCATCAAAACTCCTTATTTGCTGTCTTTTCCAACGTGCAGAATAGCCAGGAAAGCCTCTTGCGGTAATTCAACGTTACCGACCTGTTTCATACGTTTTTTACCGTCTTTCTGTTTCTGCAAAAGTTTCTTCTTACGGCTAACGTCACCGCCATAACACTTCGCCAGTACGTTTTTACGTAACTGTTTCACAGTAGAACGGGCAATGATGTGGTTACCGATAGCAGCCTGAATTGCAATATCAAATTGCTGGCGCGGGATCAATTCTTTCATTTTCTCAACCAGATCACGGCCACGGTATTGCGCATTATCACGATGGGTAATAAGCGCCAGCGCATCTACACGCTCGTTGTTGATTAACACATCAACACGCACCATGTCAGAGGTCTGGAAACGTTTGAAATTGTAATCCAGCGAGGCGTAGCCACGGGATGTCGACTTCAGGCGATCGAAGAAATCGAGCACCACTTCAGCCATCGGAATTTCATACGTCAGCGCCACTTGGTTACCGTGGTAAACCATGTTGGTCTGCATACCACGTTTTTCAATACACAACGTGATGACGTTACCCAGGTATTCCTGCGGCAACAGCATATGACACTCAGCAATTGGCTCGCGTAGCTCTTCGATGTTGTTCAACGCCGGCAGCTTAGATGGGCTATCAACGTAAATGGTTTCCTGACTGGTGGTGATCACTTCATATACGACCGTCGGTGCGGTGGTGATCAACTCCAGATCGTACTCACGCTCCAGACGCTCCTGAATGATCTCCATGTGCAGTAAGCCGAGGAAGCCACAGCGGAAACCAAAGCCCAATGCGGTGGAGCTTTCTGGTTCGTAGAACAAAGAGGCGTCATTAAGACTCAACTTGCCCAGTGCATCACGGAAAGCTTCATAATCGTCTGAACTAATAGGGAACAGACCGGCATAAACCTGTGGTTTTACTTTCTTAAAGCCAGGTAATGACTTCTCCGCCGGGTTACGGGTCAGAGTCAATGTATCGCCGACCGGTGCGCCCAAAATGTCTTTTATCGCACACACCAACCAGCCAACCTCACCGCAGTTCAACATATCGCGATCTATACGTTTTGGTGTAAAAATACCGAGGCGCTCAGCATTATAACTCTGCCCGGTACTCATTACTTTAACCTTATCGCCTTTACGCAATGAGCCATTTTTAATACGAATTAACGATACAACACCCAGATAATTATCAAACCAGGAATCGATAATTAGCGCTTGTAATGGACCATCAGGATCACCCTCTGGCGGCGGAATATCACGCACCAAACGCTCAAGGATATCGGGTACACCTACACCAGTTTTCGCTGAGCAACGTACCGCATCAGTCGCATCAATGCCCACGATGTCTTCAATTTCTTCCGCAACACGCTCAGGGTCAGCAGCCGGCAGGTCGATTTTATTTAAAACAGGAACCACTTCCAGATTCATTTCCATCGCGGTGTAGCAGTTCGCCAGCGTTTGTGCTTCAACGCCTTGCCCGGCGTCAACAACCAGCAATGCCCCTTCACAAGCCGCTAAGGAGCGGGAAACTTCATAAGAGAAGTCAACGTGACCAGGGGTATCGATAAAGTTGAGCTGATAGGTTTGACCATCTTTAGCATGGTAATCAAGCGTCACGCTCTGTGCCTTGATGGTAATACCACGCTCACGCTCCAGATCCATAGAATCCAGTACTTGAGCGGCCATTTCACGCTCAGATAATCCGCCACAAATCTGAATAATACGGTCCGACAGCGTCGACTTACCGTGGTCAATATGGGCAATAATAGAAAAGTTTCTTATGTGCTTCATTTATATGAATTTTTCTCTAGTCGTTGTCTTTAATTAATTATTGGTGGACACAGCGATGGACTCAAACCCAAAACTACCCACATAAATATGCACGCATCTTACACTGTAAGTCTGCCTCGTGAAAGGCATCACACTTAGCTTGTTAGCTGATTTATCCTGTTAAAATGTATCAACGCCTTACCTTACATCGCTATTGATAGTACATACTCTTAGCGCTGTTCCGTGCTGATATCCCGGTAAAAATAGTTTAATACCAATAATTTTATTGTGCCTATAGCTTATAAAGCTCGCTAGTGTGTATTATTTAACTGATTATAATCAGCACGATAGATACCCTACACGCCTAATTTGGTGGTGCACATATTTCTATTTTGTCGAACTGATGATTAATTCATTTTCGGAAAATGCTCATTTACCCTGTTGGATAATAATTTAAAGTATTCATGTGATTTTATAACAACCAAGTGAAATATCCTCTTGGCGGCCATATGGAGAATATTATGATTGATGAAGGAAAAATACTGAGCCGCCATGAGTTTAGAAAAAATAACTCCAGAGCCACTATCGTCGCAATAATAC
>NZ_JAZGQA010000176.1:0-8718 GCF_048593855.1 Yersinia sp. 2542 StPb PI | reverse complement strand
TGTTTCTTAATGAACCTCTAATTAACCCTAAAATCTCATGCTCTAGGAAATTAAATTTATCTTGATTATTAAATGATGCAACTATTTCATCGCCAGTTGATAAGTGCTCAAAAAAAATCTCATTAGAATATGGCCCAATTCTCTCTGCAGAAAAATATCTATTCCTCGCAGAATCTAGTTGAACTTTGGACTCAAAGTGTAGGAGTATCGAGAAAGCAACGTCCAAAACGTCATAATCTAATGTTTTATTTCTCACGAGATTTTGCAGTTCTTGTTTTTGTAAACCCTTTTTTTCTCGGATGAGATCAGCTTTGATCTTCAATGCATTTAATATTGATTTAACATTACCGTCTAAACCATCTATGTTTGTAATGGAATCAATCTTCTTTTCTGCATCAGATATTTTTCTGTGCGAAATATCCTGCATGAAATAGGCAATAAACCCTTTAATATCTTTTGGTTCTATGCTGTTAATGATGTTAACAATTTTATTATTAGCAACATTATCCCCTGAACCTGTATGAATTTGTTTTTCCATTATTTGCCATTATTTTCCATTATTGATAACTTTGTTTCCCGCGACATTATCGCCAGTACCGTAGTGATTTTGACTAACCACACCAATTGATTGTTCTTGCTTGATATTTTGCATGCATTTTATTATCTCTTGATTGTTTTCAAGACGCTTTTTTATTGCATGTTGACCTAACTCGTCTAAATCAAGCTGCTTTAACTTATTTGCTAATTCTTCAATCAATTCATCATCGAATAGCCATCCCTGTAACTTGTCTTTTAAAAACTCAGCCGAAATTTTAACCCCTTTGACAAAACCGTCATAAAGGACTCCTGAAAGGATTGTGCTAGTCATAAATTCCATACCAACTCCTATTTTCTCACATAGTAAAGTGCTAAAATCGTTCTTTTTTACAGAAAAATCAACCATATTTAGCCATGAACTTGACTTCAATAACCTAACTATCCAAGAGACAGTCACCCACACCTTTACCATACAGAACAATACATAGTGATATTTGTAATACCCGACACTGCCAGCATTCGTGTACAAAACGGTCGCTGTGAGTGAGATGCGAGCATTTCTTAATCAAGATAATGGATGGATCACATGCTGACATGTATTTTTTCAAGTCACTTCTTCTATATGCCATCCTTTAACTACAAGCGCATCACGCAAAGTCTGCGAAACGCGGCTTTCGTTCGCTGCAAGGCATAACAATTTCGTTGGTCGAGACATTGCTACGTAAAGGTTGCGCATTTGCGCCTGTTGAGTTTTTGGAAGCTTTGAGATGTTTTTGATCGATATTCCTGCAATATACTCGAGTCCCAATGCGACATCGAACTTACGACTGCTTCCGCCGTAGGATTCTAGGATTAAAGATGCGGCATGAGTTTCGCCTTTCATCCCTGCAATCGTACCGAGTCCAATATCAAGGCTTCTTCCTTGAAAACTAATTTTACATCTTGCCGAGGCAGAAGTGTTTAGCATTCCCCTATCGCCTGCGTCTTCGAAAATGCTCAGTCCCTTAAATTGTTCAAGGATTAGCCCTTCTGGAAGGTATGGCTTAAGTTGCGTGTAGAGCAGCGATATCAGTACATCTCGCTGACCATCTGAACAAAGTTCCTCCCCGGACAATGCGAGCTGCCGTGTTAACTTATCAATTGTTCCAGTGGGTGTAACAGCATTTGCAGCTCGTGGAAGCGCTCGTGCATCACGAATGTCTTGCGCCAACGATGTCCCAGCTGCACGCAGAACAAGCAATAAAGCTCTGCGAACGTCAGAAACTCTTGAACTCAAAGATGTTTCTTTCAAAGTCTCTTTACTATCACCGACTAGACTCCAGAATCTTTCGGAGCGTATTCCTGCACTAAGTTTGTCTCCGCCATAGGTTGGACAGTAATCAAGAAGATGACGACCTGCGTCAACGTTACCCTCACCGGTTTTGCGAGCGCTCATCGCCTTAACCTCGCGCACACCAATGCTGTCTTCGCTCAATTGGTCAATAATGATTTGACCAAAGCGTTCGACTACTTTGATTGCACTATCCGTTTTGTACAAGAGCAGGACTGGGGCATGGGCATTTTCGGCCTCACCAACAACAGCCTCACCACTGACACGGACACACCCTACAGCATCGGAAATTGCTTTACCGAACCGCTTACTAGTACTGATACATCCATACCCAGCACGTGGGAATGTGAGTAATTCAGCTTGTTCTTCATCAGAGAGAATCTTCTGATCGATATCCCCAAAACGTTGCATCACTGACCGACCATCGAAAATACGATTCAACAAGGACTCTTGTTCCCAAGAGGTATCCTGCATCTCATCGATGAACACCATTGGGAAACGACGATGCACAACATCAAGAAGTCTTGGGCAGGTCTGGAGCGCTAGGTCAGCAAATGCAAACATGTCACGATGCCGAAAAATGCCCTGACCCGTCAGCATGTTTTTGAGGGTCATCAGGGATTCGTATGATTTGGTGTGCGATGCGGGTAGGCTGCCGCTTTCAACATGCACTCCAAGCTCTGCCGTGCGATAGAAGAGCGTAGTAGCAATACCTTCACCATTCATCTGTTTCTCCAGATAAAAGCGAAGGCTTGAAAATCTCCTCGTCATAAGTAGAGAGCGAGCTTTGTCCGCGAACACCTGATCATCAATGACATCAATCTTCATTCCTAGGCTACGTAGTAAGGGCATTGCAAAGAAATGATTGACGAAACTATGGATAGTACCGATGAAGTGGGGGTAGCTCAGAAGCTGGGCTCCTTCAACTGTTCCCGCCAGGCGATGTGCAATCTCATCGCGAGCAACGTTAGTGTGACTTAGAACACATATGCCTCGGCGTGCATGAGGCCATTTCCTAGCCAGCAACAAAAGTTTTGCTGCAAGCAGCGATGTCTTCCCACTTCCGGGTACTGCATTAAAATCACGCGATCTGTTTTCAAGTAGGGCTGAACGACGTTCAGCATCGTCAAAGTTCAGGTCTCTGGCTAGCGTCGTCAGTTCGACTAAGTCGTCTGGAGAGAGATGGACAGCACTCATTTATGATCTCCTAGATACCGTTTGTTGCCGCGTTAGCCGGAACGGTAGAGCTTGCCGACATGGCTGTTGTTACTGCCGCCGTAGTTGCACCAGTCGATATGGCAGCTCCGGTAACAGCCCCCGTCACCGCAGAGGATTTAGATTTTAGATCTATCGTCAGGTGTGATAGTGCAGTTTGCAGGTATGGAGGTAGTTTATTGAACAGTTCGTCATTCGTGCCATACGCACCTGTAGAAACCAGCTCAGCTGCATACTGAGCAGCTATGGCTTTCGAAGCTTTTTTCTCTTGAAGAGGCTGATAAATAATTGCAGCGAGAGCTTCATCGGAGTTACCCGCAGCCTCCAGCGCTAACCAGTTCGTTTCTTCCGCTGCAAGTGTCTCAACTTCGTCGCTTTCTTCTAACCTTTCATTGCGTGACTTAGCCTTTACGGCAAGAGAAATGGCGAGGTACATCAGCTTAGCGCAACCGTAGTGGGCAAGATCATATTCGAGTGTCCACCTATCAGATACACAGACGATCGTGTTACCGCCTTCCGCACGGTCCTTTTTGCTTTGCACGACTTGCTTCATTTCATCAGCGTCATAATCCGAATCGAAGCGCTTACCCTGAGCGGGTTTTGAGACGTAGCTTTTTGCTACGTCAGGCACAATGTCCCGGTCTGTCAGGCATACGACCGGTATTGGGATATCCGGGTCGGTACCTTCTCTCTGGAGAATGCGGGCGTAATGGTAAAGCCCGGTATTTCCAACGTTAACAAGTGATACACCGTGCTTTGAGAATGAGCGACCACACATCTCTGCAATAGCTGGTAGCAAGATTGCTTCAGCAGGCCCTTCCACCATCATGACACCGCGTGCAAAAAATAGATTCGCTTTGGTTGCATCGATAAAACGGCGAAGGAAAGAGTAGTCGGTACGCTTTAGTTTCGTTTTGCCGACAGCTAAAGGGAAGGTCTGTGCCTTGTGCACCAGTGTTATATCTTCAATGCGTGCAGTTGATACCAAAGAAGGGCTGTGCGTCGTCATAATAACCTGAACCCGCTTATGCGCCTGATCATCGTTAGAGTGCTCTTTCAGGAGATCCATCACGCGCTCTTGCAACTGAGGGTGGAGATGCGCCTCTGGTTCCTCAACGAGAAGGAGGCCCAGTTCTTCGCCATCTCGCAGCAGCACCAGTTCAGTAGCCATAAACAATGCATTGTTATACCCAAGACCGCGAGCGCAACGAGCGTCAGGATCAATGTGTGCTCCGGGAAGCAGCGACAGCTCGAATTTCTCCAGAATAGGTGTAAGCGCTAGATTGGGTGTGATACGGATGCGCGACTGAATTGCATCTCCGGAAAATGCAAATTGGCTCAAGTAGTTGTCGTTGATGTCCTTCTCTACACTTTTGATAACTTGATGCTGACCAAGGTGGTGCTGAGTGAACGCCATCAGACCGACTAGTTGCGTAGGAATGTTAGTTGGCATTGTCTGATCGAAGTCGTTTACCTCTTGCCCAGCAATAAGGTTATGGGCTCCAAGAATCTGGGACAGACGTGATTGGCGCCCTGAACTTAACTCCGCCTCAGCATCGCGTAGGGGCCTTAAGTAGGTTGCTCGCACCAGCTCTCTTACCGCGTAACCCACTTCTGGCCCACTGCCATTTACTCCAGTTCGCACAATTGTTTCAACACGTGAACGCTTAGTTGCCTGGGGTGGGTGAAAGCGTGCCTCAAGATGCAGAATGAGCGAGCAAGTTCCATCTTCACCAAGTGTCAACCATTCAAGGACAGAAGCTTCCTGATCGGTACTTAGCCCACACAGAGTGGCCTCGATACAAAGGGTATTAGAACGAATTGCGCCGTGAATGTGAAAATCTTGCTCGAAGAGACGGATGTTTTCATAACTGGTCGTCAGCAGCACCTGTCGGATAGCATCAACGATACAGGTCTTTCCTGCATCATTCTCTCCTACAAGGATATTTAGCCCCGGATTGAGCTCCCAGTCGAGTGCAGGTGCGGATGCACTATCTCCAAAAGCACGATAGTTGCGTGCGCTGATGTGCTTCAGATACATGTTCTCTCCTTAGTAGAAATCTCACATTTGATGCATCTTAGATGAAACGGAATGACGACATTACGTCCTCAATTCATGTCGTTAAAGTACCGGGAAACGGACTTTTACGCGAGGTATTAGTAGCATAGTGCCTTCCAGTGCTGCATAACGGAGGTCGCCTTTTGCTTCATCTGACAGGCGAATGATGCCATTAAGAATAAGCAGGTGGCCAGAATCCAGCAGCGTATGCAAATCCGCAGCGAGGCAGATTCCGTTTTCCACACTCGCATTACCGCCGCTATCGTGACTAACGATATGGGCGGCCTCGAGAGCGAGCCGTGTACCGGTAATAGCACACTGGTTTTCCCAGTTTGATATCACTGTACGTCTGAAACGTCCCTGTGCGGAGCGGATCTCCGCTCGAGTGTACTTTTTTTCAAAACCAGAAAAATGCGGCACCGATATCTGACCGACGAATTTAATGATGTTCTACCTTCAAACGTGGAGGATCATATGCACTTGATTTTAAAAAGAAAATAGTCCATAACTATCCTTTGTGTGGTGGCTGGTCGACGTCAGGAATTTATCCATTGCTGACTGAGCTGCTGGCTATGGTTTCTCTAGAAAATTCTGTACATAGTTGCAAACTCAACCAATCACTGGGTATCTCATTATGGCGACTGATAAAAATACGATGGATAAATTGCCCCGCGATATTAAGGACAAAGTTCTGGTTCGCCCTGTGGGTGGATCAGAAGCCTATGAGGAATTTAATAGCGTACATCACTTTATGCAGACAAAAGGAACGGGAACCAATGCAGACGCCCGCCAGTTCAGACTCGCAGTGAAGCGAAAGGGTATTGCAATATGGCCTGATGATGACCCTCGAGTTACAACTCAGCATACAAGGGATGGCATTCGTTGGGAGGTGCGTCTGAAGGTGCTACGGCCTGAACACTTGTTTTCTCTCAGTGACGACCTAGATGAGGCCGTATCAGCCAAACATTTTGGGAATCGCTACTATGGCTCAGCATCCCGGCCAGATCAGATAAGGTTCAGCAATACTGTCCGTCAAAACTGTCTGAACAGATGTGTTGTTACTGGCGTACGTACCAAATGCAGGGGAGAAGCAGCCCATCTAATTGAGCATTGCAAGGCTGGTTTTGACCACTGGAGCAATGGCTTGTGGCTTCGCGCTGACATTCACCGGCTTTTTGATGCTGGTATGTGTGCCGTTGACCCTGAGACACTGCGTATTCATTTTTCCCCTGAAGCCCTTAAGGAAGATAAAGACCTAACTGAGCTTGAAGGGAAACAGTTGTTGGCAACGAAGAAGCCGATCAACGCAGACTATCTTGAGCCAAGGTGGGAGGTGTTTTGTCGGAAGTTTTAGTCAATGGAGGATGGTATTTGCGGTATTTTTTAACCATATGGCGATCATTCCAGTAATGTTATTGGATAGTTCAACGTCTGCTACGAGCGATATATAGTCATTCGCACCCTGAGAATTACACTTTGAAGTGATTCAGGGTATGCGCTTACTGGTTACGAATATTGAGCGAGAATCATGCGATGATCGCCGCTTTTCTTTCGAGCCAGTAGGTGCTCCACGTTCGCTAACGAATACTCAGGGCATGCAGATAAACTGCTGGCTATATTTCTTTCGAAGAGCGTGGAATGCATACCAATCCCCGATGAAAAGGAGTTGGTGATGACTGCGACTAATCAATTTGCTGCGCACGTTGGTCTGGACTGGCCGATAAAAAACACGATGTCTGTGTTCAGTTTAAAAACGGTGAACGCGTATTCCATGTGATTGAACATACAGCAGAAGCGCTTGATGTCTGGCTTACCGAGTTACACCAGAAGGTAAAAGGCAGGATCGCTATCGCCGTTGAGTTGAAGAAAGGCCCCGTGGTGTATGCTCTTCAGAAATATCCGTTTATCACCGTTTTCCCCGTCCACGCTTTGTCCCTGGCTCGTTACCGGCAAGCCTTCTCGCCCAGCGGCGCTAAAGATGATCCGCAGGATGCCGAGCTGGCATTAGAGTTAATGCTGCGTTACCCCCAGAAGATAAAAGCTATTGAACCCGACAATGCGGATATTCGGTTACTTCAGCAACTGGTTGAGCAACGTCGTCAGTTGGTTGAAGATAAACGCCGTTTTGTGAACCGGATAATCAACACGCTTAAACAGTATTATCCTCAGCCACTGGAGTGGTTCTCACATCGAGGTAGCTTACTATTGTGTGAGCTGATTATCCGGTGGCCCAGTTTGCAACAACTGAAACGAGCCAGGCGCGACACGATCCGCAACTTTCTGAATGCCAAAGGTGGCCGCGCAATAGCCCTTACCGAGCAGCGTGTTGCGAGTATTGATAACGCGATCCCATTGACGACAGACCCGAGTGTTATAGAGGCTAATGCTTTGATGGCAACAGCACTGGCGACACAAATTAAAGTCGTGAGTGAAATCATCAAAACCTATGACGCACGAATCGAAGCGCTGTTTGACACATTGCCAGATGCGGGGCTGTTCAAATCACTTCCGGGCATGGGGCCGTGTATGGGCCCACGGATGCTTGCTGCACTTGGTGATAACCGTGACCGGTTTAACAGCGCTGAAGAAATTCAAAACTACGCAGGTGTTGTGCCGGTGACAGAACGAAGCGGTCAGAAATCCTGGGTTCACTGGCGATGGCAGTGTGCCAAGTTCGTCAGGCAGACCTTTGTTGAATGGGCTACCAAGACGGTTACCTCATCATACTGGGCCAGACTTTATTATCAGGGACTGCGAGAAAAAGGAAAATCTCACCAATCTGCAATCCGGGCTCTGGCATTCAAATGGATAAGGATCATTTACCGCTGCTGGAAGACCAGAACCCAGTACGACGAAGCTAAGTATTTGCTGGCTCTCGAAGCGCGACACTCGCCCTTACTGAAGCCATAAAAAGCTTGTCGAATGTCTCAGGGCGTGAAGCGGACATTCTTGTGCAAAATATGTCGCTAAATTACAGTGAAGTTATTTTCGACCAACGCTATAGCCAACTGAACAAGCAGGAAGTTAAAAAATATGAGCAGGCGATTATGTAGGGATAACCGCACCAAAATACGAAACATTCCCCGTCGTATAAAATCACTTAACCGTTGGTCTGAAACTTTTCATAACCCAGTTCGTGCCGTTTTTCCGGAAGAGCAACATTACTGGAATTACAAGATACCTGTAGAAATTAATCTTGTTCAAGGAAAATACAGCAAGCAGAAAGTTAAGGCAGAGTGTGCGCAAGCCATGATCAATGCCTGTTCCAACTTGATGCTCGCCACAGCAGATTGCGATGATATCCCTCGAATTACTGCCGTAATTTGCCTCCCGGATATGTTTACAAGTGAGGTCTGTTTATTTCGTTCAGAGGAATACTTTCAAAGCTTCATTACAGAGGGGAGTTCTGAAAATGGTTCATCGGTACTCCTCAGGGAACGAAGCCTTGCCCGGGAGTGGGGGCTTATTCTTCCAGATGGGGTTCAGGAATTAGGTATTACACTTGACTACTATGGTGGTGACGACCCGGATGAGTGGTTTTCAGGCGAACGCTGGTATTATGGGCAATTATAGTGAC
>NZ_JAZGQA010000175.1:0-8770 GCF_048593855.1 Yersinia sp. 2542 StPb PI | reverse complement strand
CACGATATGACACAAATATATTATTTATCAATTAGTAATACTCATATCAGTAGTTTAGCCTTTTTTTGCGTACCGTATCGCAATTTTTAATTTTGATACTTCCCTTGCAGCGAAATTTCTCGCGAGCGTTCGCAAATCAATTCTTTTTCGCTGTACTCAAAAAAGACCTAGGGCACACTGCTGCGGCTACCTCGTATCTCAGCCCGGTCGATTAATAAAAGTCCCGGTAGCCCTAAGGACACATCACGGCAAAGGAAAGCACCATGTCACTGGCAACCATTCATACCCGCGCCACATTAGGCATTCAGGCCCCACCGGTTACAGTAGAAGTTCATATCAGCAATGGGCTCCCCGGATTGATTTTGGTCGGATTACCGGAAACCACCGTAAAAGAGGCTCGAGATAGGGTTCGGAGCGCATTAATCAACAGTGGATTCACCTTTCCGGCGAAACGTATCACCGTTAGTTTGGCACCGGCAGACTTGCCGAAAGAGGGTGGCCGCTATGATCTCCCTATCGCTTTAGCAATACTGGCAGCGTCAGAGCAGATTCCTGCGGATAAATTAACCCACTATGAGTTCTTGGGTGAGTTAGCCCTATCAGGGGCGCTAAGGCGGGTTAGCGGCGCAATTCCGGCAGCACTCGCCAGTAGCCAAGTTCAGCGGCAATTAATTCTTCCGGTCGCGAATAATCTTGAGATAGGTCTTATTCCACAAGGCAACAGCCGGGTTGCCGATCACTTGTTAGCCGTGTGCGGTTTTTTACAGGGTGAAAATACCCTTGATCAGGGCCAGCTAGTTGAATCTGCACCAGAGTGGGATAGCAGCCTCGACCTGCAAGATATCATCGGGCAGTCACAGGCTAAGCGAGCCTTAGAAATTACTGCGGCGGGGGGCCATAACCTGCTATTACTCGGGCCACCAGGAACGGGCAAAACGATGCTGGCAAATCGGTTAACTGGATTATTGCCGCCGCTGACGGATCAAGAGGCATTAGAGGCCGCGGCCATTAACGGTCTACTGCACAGTAACGCGCTACCCGCCCAATGGCGCTGCCGGGCTTTTCGCGCCCCCCACCATAGCGCCTCAATGGCGGCACTGATTGGCGGTGGTTCTATTCCACGCCCCGGTGAAATCTCATTGGCGCACAATGGTGTACTCTTCCTGGATGAATTACCCGAATTTGAACGTCGGGTGCTGGATTCACTGCGCGAGCCACTGGAATCAGGCGAAATTATCATTTCTCGTGCAGCGGCTAAAGTGTGCTTTCCTGCCAAAGTGCAACTGATTGCCGCAATGAACCCCAGCCCCAGTGGCCATTATCAGGGTGTCCATAACCGTACACCGCCACAACAGATTCTGCGTTATCTGGCAAAATTGTCGGGGCCGTTTCTGGACAGGTTTGATTTGTCGATAGAGGTGCCATTGCTGCCATCAGGTATGCTGGGGGCTCAGAAACATCAAGGGGAAAGCAGTGAAACGGTTAGGCTACGAGTATTGCAGGCAAGGCAGAGGCAATTGGATCGAGCAGGGAAGATAAATTCGCAGCTTAATAGCCAAGAAATTGCCGAATATTGCTCCCTCGCTCCTGAGAATGCGGCCTTTCTGGAGCAAGTCCTGCTGACGCTGGGTTTGTCGGTACGCGCCTGGCACCATATTTTAAAAGTAGCGCGGAGCATTGCCGATCTCGCTCAGGAGAATTACATCCAAAGAAATCATCTTTCTGAAGCACTGAGCTATCGTTGTATGGACCGGCTGCTGTTGCAGTTACACAAGAGCCTGATGTAAATAGGGGAGAAAAACCCCCTATTATCAAACACCTATCTGATATCCAACGTCATTGGAATCGCAGGTAGGCAGCAAGCAAACGCATCCCGATGAACTTACTCAAGTAAGTGATTCGGGTAAGAGTGCGCCGCTAACACCCCTGCGATTTCTAGGACGAAGGATAAGAGGGGATTAATCGTCGCTATCGGTATAATCTTCCACCGCATCCATCTGCGGCTTGCCGCCTGATAGAGTATGGAAGCGTTTAGGACGACGAGTTCGGGTCACATATTTGGACCAGACTTTCTCCTCGGCACTGACGGGCTCACGTTCGCCGCGACAAACAGCAACAAACAACTGTTCTTCTTCCGTTACAGGCTGGCGTTTTCCGAGATCGAGTTCGTTGAAGGCGTAGCCATGGCGCTCTAGTAATTGCGCCTCTTTAATGGTGAAATCGCCGTGGCGCGAGAACCCGCGAGGATAATGCTTATTATCAAAAAAACGATTGGTCGTGATGAAGCTATCCGCCATCTGACACGCTCCTAATTCTCTCATGGTCGTGCTGTTTATGGCGCGGAGTATTAGATAGGCTTGACAGCGTGTAAAACAAAACATTTAAATCTTAACGACAAAAAAAATTGGAGATGGGTTTGGATACCGAATTACTGAAAACCTTTTTGGAGGTCAGTAGGACTCGCCACTTTGGTCGCGCTGCTGAATCTTTGTACTTAACACAGTCGGCGGTAAGTTTTCGTATCCGTCAGTTGGAAAATCAATTAGGTGCAAATTTATTCACTCGTCATCGCAATAATATTCGTCTGACACCTGCGGGAGAACGTTTGGTGCCTTACGCAGAAACACTAATGAGTACCTGGCAACTAGCCAAAAAAGAGGTTGCTCACTCACTACAGCATACCGAGTTGTCCATTGGTGCAACCGCCTCACTGTGGGAGGCATACCTCACTCCGTGGTTGCAACAATTATATAAACAACGAGAGGCATTGCGCCTTGAGGCGCGGATTGCACTGCGGCACTCGCTGGTGAAACAGTTGCACGAACGGCAACTGGATTTATTGATAACGACCGAACCACCTAAAATGGATGAACTGGCAAGCCAACTGTTAGGGCATTTTTCGCTGCGACTATTTTCTTTTGAGCCGATTGATTTATCGAAAGAAACTGAGCCAGACGCCGAGCATAAAAATGCAAATGAAGCACCTTATATCAAGCTTGAGTGGGGAGCTGATTTTCATCAGCAAGAGAATAGATTGCTGGAGAGCGAGCAAATGCCGGTATTAACGACCACATCGGCACATTTGACCCGGCAGCTATTGGAAACCACCGGTGGCTGTGCTTTCCTGCCCGAACACTGGCAAAAAGAATACCCTCAATTAGCCATGAACGCTGATATGCCAGCTATTGTGCGGCCACTGTATGCTGTTTGGTTGCAAAACAGTGACCAGCAAACATTGATTCGACAACTGTTAAAAACACCGATGAATAACGCAGCTCAGAGCGCTATACGGGATTAAGTGGCGGCGACTGAGGGCGAGCACGCCGGTTCAGATAAAAAGCACTCATCGCCTTCTGAATCGCAATAAAGCTAAATAATAATATTCCGATGACAATTTTGGTCCACCATGAGCTAAGTGTGCCATCGAATGTGATGTAGCTCTGAATCAACCCCTGAATCAAGACACCAAACAGCGTGCCGAAAACTGTCCCGATACCACCGGTAAGTAATGTGCCACCGATAACGACTGCGGCAATGGCATCGAGCTCAACACCACTGGCTGCTAATGCATAGCCAGCAGAGGTATAGAGTGAGAAAACGATTCCCGATAGCGCGGCTAACGTGCTCGATAACATATAAATTTTAATTGTCGTTTGCCTGACAGGAACACCCATCAGTCCGGCAGAAACGCTATTACCCCCGATGGCATAAACATTATGGCCAAAGCGGGTTCGATGAGCCAACAGAATGCCAAATGCCACAACCATTAGCATGATGAAGGCTAATAATGTGAATCGCCCGCCACCAGGAACTTTCCAGGCATAGTTCGCCAGCGTGGCATAAAGTGGGTGATCAATCGGTATCGACTCTTCAGAGACGATAAAACTCATACCACGAACGAAGAACATCCCAGCCAGAGTAATAATAAACGCAGGGAGTTTCAGAGAATCAATAATCCACCCCATCAATGCACCAAACATCGCCCCCATAACTAAGACAATGGCAAAAGCATACATTGGGTGAATACCATAAGTTCCGATTAACTTAGCCAATAACACGCCGGTAAATGCAATTACCGACCCAACCGATAAATCGATGCCGCCCGATAGAATAACGAAAGTCATCCCTACGGCGACAATGCCCAGAAAAGCATTATCAGTCAGTAAATCACACCACACTCGGGTGGAAGAGAAACTGGGGAACTGACTGAGACAAAAAGCGTATCCCAGAATAAAAACGGCGATAGTAATCAGCAAAGGAATATTGCGCTTTAACATTATTTTCGCCTCGTGAAGATATGGCTAAATGAGATCATCGGTGACTGCACAATCAAGACGGCTAATACCACAATAGCTTTAAGGACCAGGTTAAACTCTGGCTGATAGCCTGAAAGTAAGATCCCTGTATTCATCCCTTGAATAATCAAAGCACCAATAACCGAAAGCAAAAGATTAAACCGCCCTCCCATTAAAGATGCACCACCAATGACTACCGCCAGAATTGCATCCAGCTCCAGCCATAAACCAGCATTGTTAGCATCGGCACCACGAATATCTGCCGTCACAATAATGCCAGCGACCGCTGCACAGATACCACAAATCACATACACGGCAATCAGTACCAAGCGAGTACTCACTCCCGCATTACGTGCTGATCGTAGGTTGATACCAACGGACTCAATGAATAGACCCAGTGCTGTTTTTCGGGTCAATAACCACACTATAATCAACATACTAAATGCGATGACTACTGACATCGGCAAATACATCAGCGTACTGCTACCCAACTTCGCCAAGCCACCCGTATCAAATGTAACAATCTGCCCCTCAGTAATCAGCTGGGCTATCCCCCGTCCTGCCACCATTAACATTAAGGTGGCTACAATCGGTTGGATTTGTAATACCGCCACTAAGAAACCGTTCCATAAACCACATAACGCGCCAACCGCAAGGGCGGCGACTAATACCGTTGGCAAAGGATATCCAGCACTGGTCAGTGTGGCCGCAGTTGCACCGGCTATTGCCATTACCGCACCAACCGACAAATCAATGCCGCCAGTAGCAATGACCAGTGTCATACCTAATGCCAGTAAAGCAACGGGAGCACCGCGATTTAGAATATCGATGACACTGCCAAACAACCGTCCATCCTGAATATGGATCGAGAAAAAGTTCGGGGCGACTAAACTATCAATCAATAAAATGACCGCCAGAGCACCAAATTGAGTGGCACCTTTCGGCAAGACCCATTTAACTTTGCGCGGCCGTTGCGGCATTGACAGGCTCCTATTAACCATGAAGTAACTCCTTATTGCACCGCGATCGCCTGCATGATGGCAGGAACGGAAATCTCATCGTGACCGAGTTGTGCAATATGTCGACGGTCACGCAGAACAATGACGCGATCGGCATAACCTGCCAATTCCTCTAATTCGGAAGAGATAATTAACAGTGCCAGCCCTTCATCACACAGTTTCTCAATCAGCCGAATAATTTCAGCATGCGCCCCCACGTCAATACCGCGCGTTGGCTCATCTAAAATCAAAAATCGAGGTTTTGTGGCAAGCCAGCGCGCTAATAAAACTTTTTGCTGGTTTCCACCGGAGAGATACTGAATTTGTTGCTCAGGGCCAGGAGTACGAATACCAAGCTGCTGAATGAATTGCTCAGCAATTTGAGTTTGTTCCCGCATTGAAAGTGGCCTTAACCATCCGCGCTGGGCCTGTAAGGCCAGAATAATATTCTCCCGAACTGTTGCAGCACCGACAATGCCATCAGTTTTACGATCTTCTGGGCAATAGCCAAAACCGAATTTTGATGCCGTGCGTGGTGTTCGGATCTTAACGGGCTTGCCTTGTATTTTGGCCTCCCCAGTATCCGGTGTCGTAACACCGAAAATTAATTGTGCAGTCTCGGTGCGCCCAGATCCTAATAGCCCAGCAAGTCCGACAATTTCACCAGGAGAAACAGCCAAATCGAAATTTTCCACCACACCCCGCCGACCATAGTTTTTAAACTCAACCAGTGGGTTGCTTGCCACAATATTATGTTCACCACGTTTGAGTAATTGCTCATCAAAGCTATGGCCCAACATCATCTGAACCAATTCGATACGGGGAAGTTCTGCGGTTGTTTTAGTGCCAACAAGTTTGCCATTGCGTAAGACAGTAATACGATCGCTGATCCGATAAACCTGATCGAGGAAATGCGTCACGAATACCATACCGATACCCTGATCTCGTAACTGACGTAAAATATCCAGCAACATACTGACTTCTTTAGCATCTAAACTTGCCGTTGGCTCATCCAGAATAAGTACTTTTGCTGATAGATCGACCGCGCGAGCAATGGCGACAATCTGTTGTATTGCAATAGAAAAGTTAGCTAACAGTTGCTGCACATCTAATGTAAGACCATAGCCCGTTAGCAGTTTTTCTGCCTGTAGATTCATCGTACGATGGTCAATTAACCCCCAACGTAATGGCTCACGGCCAATGAATAGATTTGCCGCAACAGATATATTGGGCAGCAAGTTGACCTCTTGATAAACAGTGCCAATCCCCAGTTTCTGGGCATCCGCAGTATCAATGGGACAAATGGCCTTACCATCTAAATAAACTTCACCGGCGGCCCGCTTATAGACCCCAGTTAATGCTTTGATTAAAGTCGACTTTCCTGCACCATTTTCCCCTAACAATGCGACAACTTCACCGCGAAGCAGAGAAAAATCGACAGAGTCCAATGCCTTAACACCAGGAAATTCAACTGACAAGCCACGGACTTCTAGCAGTGTTTCCATCAGATGTACCCACGTTCAAAAACGACTCAGATATTGCCCAAATACAGGTGACGAAAGCAGGCGGGGCAAGCCCCGCCATTTGAATCAATAACCAAGGCTCTTCTTAGATTCGTATTCCTGTTTAGCCGTATCAGGCTGTAACAGACGAGATTCTGTCTGGATAAACTTAGGCGGTTGGGTGCCATCTTTCTTCAGCGCAATTAATGCATCGAAAGCAGGGCCTGCCATATTCGGTGTCAACTCAACAGTAGCATTAGCCTCTCCGCTACTCATCGCTTTAAAAATATCAGGGACGCCATCGATGGATACAATTTTGATCTCTGAACCCGGCTTCAACCCGGCTTCTTTAATGGCTTGAATGGCACCTATCGCCATATCATCGTTATGTGCATAGACAGCACAGATGTTCTTACCGTTTTGCTCCGCTTTAATGAAACTCTCCATTACTTCTTTGCCTTTACTCCGTGTGAAATCCCCGGACTGAGAGCGAATTATTTTTACGTTAGGTGCCGACGCTATCCCGTCAGCAAAACCTTTCTTGCGGTTAATAGCCACACTCGAGCCAACAGTGCCTTGTAGTTCAACCACATTACAAGGTTTACCTGCCACATCTTTCAGTAGCCACTCACCAGCGACTTTACCTTCATATACACTGTCTGAAGCCACTGCGGCGGTGTACAGGGAGGGATCATTCACCTCTATCATTCGGTCAAGCAGGAATACCGGGATTTTAGCTTCTTTCGCTTCCTGCAAAACCGGTGTCCAACCCGTTGCAACCACAGGAGCAATAAAAATGGCATCAACACCCTGAGCAATAAACGATCTAACAGCCTTGATTTGGTTCTCTTGTTTTTGTTGAGCATCCGCGATTTTTAATGTAATACCGCGCTTTTCAGCCTCTTGTTTAGAAACCTTAGTTTCCGCAGAGCGCCAACCGGACTCTGAACCAATTTGAGAAAAACCCACGACTAGCGGAGCCGCTTGGACTGCACTACACATTGCCGCTGTTACAGCTGCTGCTAACAGTAAACGCCTGTACATATTTCTCTCCTCACTTGTCATCGTCGAGCCGCTGACTCACTACCATTCCGAAGAACAGTTAAGATAATCATTCAGGTCATTTACTGTCCTGAGCATCGGCCAATTTGCAAATTATGTTGTTCTAAAAGCATATGATGTTTTTTAAGGTGAGCTTCCTGATAGCTAAAATGTTAATTAGTTTTAGTACATTTTGTAAAAGTAATAATGAGCAACGTCACACCACAGAATAACAATCGTTTTGTACATAAATTCAGCTAAATAGGTATGCATTGGGAACGTTACCTTTTAAAATTTTGTCAGGCTTAAAAAATAACTGTTGTTAATGGCAGAATATTGTTCGAACAAAAAGATCTTTTTGGAATTGGTAAAATGGATGGAAAATATGAGGGAATAGTGGTCAGAACAGAGGTCAAGATAAAAGCAGAACTATGTTAAAGAAGTAGTGTAAGTGTATCGGCGTATCATAAATGTACTAATTACGATTTTTGGGCATAAAAAAACCCCTCGCTTTCGCGAAGGGTTATTTATATGGCAGGGGCGGAGAGACTCGAACTCGCGACACCCGGTTTTGGAGACCGGTGCTCTACCAACTGAGCTACGCCCCTAAATTATGCTTAACATTATGCCTGCTAAGATAAGCAGGCATAATTTAAATAAGTGGCGGAACGGACGGGGCTCGAACCCGCGACCCCCTGCGTGACAGGCAGGTATTCTAACCAACTGAACTACCGCTCCACCGATTCTTTTACGTGTATCTTCCCGATACTTACCCTTGACAGGGCCAGCGCTCCGCGCTGTGCAAAACCGCTCTAAGCGATTTTGTCAGTTACCAGATGTCACTCTGATAACTCGTGTTTGATGCCTGGCAGTGTCCTACTCTCGCATGGGGAGACCCCACACTACCATCGGCGCTACGGCGTTTCACTTCTGA
>NZ_JAZGQA010000174.1:0-8776 GCF_048593855.1 Yersinia sp. 2542 StPb PI | reverse complement strand
ATTATCTTATAAACAGAAATAATTATCACTTACTGTTATCTTTTTTGGCTCTGCCAATCATTGTAAGCCAGTACGTAATGCCATCTTATGGCGCGATAGCATCACCTCATCTCCACCTGGGTGCCTAATTTACGCGCTAACCCTTTGGCACCTTCTCGCATAACGCTATCATGATTCCAGCGAAATAATGGGGCAGCGATTGGCGCCAGACAGTTCATCCAGCGCGTATTGGTTCGAATATGCCAATCGTAACGAACAATGGTGTCGCTGCCATTGTAAAATAATGACCACTGCCCAATCCCTTCAACTTCACCACTCGCCTGCCCCTCTAACAAATGTAAAGGCATAATGGTTACTACATGAATATCAAAGGTTATCCGATAAGGAAGTACACCTTTCCAGGTATAACGATGTAATGCGCCGATACCCTGTAGATCACCTTTTTCTATCTCAATGATTTGCTCCAGGCTTTTCCACCAATGCGGCCACATATCCGGGTGGCATAAAATATCCCATACCGCCTGAAGTGGTGCCTTGACCTGCCAAATAGTGGAAAACCGATACTCAGCCATACCAGCGAACTCCGCATCAAGGGGTGAAAAAACGCTCAGGAAAATGCAAATTGATAATCATTGCCGCCATAATGACCGTTTCCAGTTGCTCTTCATCCACCCCATAGCTGATCACTTTGACAGGCAAATGGGATCGATTATCTAGCCAGATGTCACAACGATGCACCTTATCCACAGTGAAACCGGCCGGGCCAGTTATTGAGAGGTGCAATACCGGTTGTTGCGCGAAAACCTCCTCACCAAGAATTGCGGTCTTGCCACCTTGTTGCAGGCGCTGGATGTTGTCTAACAACCTTCCAATGTCTGATTGATCCACCCGGTGGCCATTTTTATCGCGTATTAAGATATTGGTGGGCAAAAGGCTCAGCACGGGTAGCGTGTTTACACCGAAGGGCCATAATCGAACTTTGCCACTGTCAGGGCTATAGACCAGCGCGGCGCCATTATGGGGTTCAGTAAAATCCATACGCACATATCCCGGCTTACGATAGCTATAACGAATCACCGTAGCCTCGCCCTGTGCTGACAGAGAATGAATTATGACCTGATAGGATTCAATCTGCTCAAAATGGTGTTGAGCGACCCGAATCGGGTCAGAGGTGAGGAGACTCGATATTGGCATGAACATCGGGCTGGCATCACCCGCCATCGCTGCATAGGCAACACTGCCCGGCAGCAGTAGCGCCGTCAGTATTACAATGAAACCGGTTAAGCCGCGAATAGCCTTCTCCTGCATTTGGGACTCATCAGTCAGAACTCTCTGATGTCATAATTAAATATAGGCCTAAATAGCAGCAAACAATCAACAACCCTGATCTATTATTTATCATCTTGCCACGCCAACTTAGTGTGATAGGGATCGCTGAATTTTTTTTCTATAAGTGCTTGAATAATGGCGGAGCAAGTGGGGGTTTTTCCCTCAGAAAGGTTATCTTCTCAGTCGTTTTCGGGGCAACCTCTTCAGCCGCTCCGGTATCTCTCCATGAAACGGTTGCGATCATGCACCTTTTTACGGCATGTTTATGGCAACACCTCCCTGCTTTAGATATTCGAATTATCACTTTGTGGGCAACCTGATGATTAAGTGGCTGTGGAAAGCAAATCAACCGCAAGCGGAGATGCTTGCGCAGTGGCAGGAAGCACTGAACATCCCACTGTTGGCTCCGCTGAATGAGCAGGAGCAGCAGCGGCTGGTTTCTGTTGCCAGTAATTTGCTGCAACAAAAGCGGCTGGTGCCATTGCAGGGGTTAGAACTAACACCGCTGATGCAAGCCCGCCTTTGTCTGCTATTCGCACTGCCAGTGATGGAACTCGGCGCCAAATGGTTAGATGGCTTTCATGAGGTCCTTATTTATCCTTCACCTTTTGTGGTTGATGACGACTGGCAAGATGATCTCGGCTTGGTGCACTCTGGCCAAACG
Source organism: Yersinia sp. 2542 StPb PI (assembly GCF_048593855.1). Classification (NCBI taxonomy): domain Bacteria; kingdom Pseudomonadati; phylum Pseudomonadota; class Gammaproteobacteria; order Enterobacterales; family Yersiniaceae; genus Yersinia; species Yersinia sp. 2542 StPb PI. The sequence goes on along the minus strand of NZ_JAZGQA010000174.1, from coordinate 6,783 downwards.
GTACAATCGGGTCAAAGTTGGGAACAAGGGCCGATTGTCTTGAACTGGCAAGATATTCAAGATTCCTTTGATTTATCAGGCTTTAATCTGGTTATTCATGAGGCCGCGCATAAGCTGGATATGCGTAATGGTGGCAATTCTAACGGGGTGCCTCCTATTGCTATGCGTGATGTAGCTGCATGGGAATATGACCTGCATCAGGCGATGGACAGTATTCAAGATGAGATAGATATGGTGGGTGTCGAGGCTGCCAGTATGGATGCGTATGCCGCCAGTGATCCGGCCGAATGTTTTGCGGTATTATCAGAGTATTTCTTCAGTGCGCCTGAACTATTAGAAAGTCGTTTTCCTGTTGTTTATCAGCATTTCTGCGCATTCTATCGTCAGGACCCACTCGCCCGATTAAAACGTTGGGAAAATGGGTTAGCGGATAATCAAAACACCGATAATATGCAGCCACTAAGTTAATTACCTATACCTTCGTTGAAGCAGTAAAGAGTCGATAGTTAATAATAAATCGCGGACTGGCCTTATTTAGCCGCTATCTCCCCCCTCTTTGCTCAGATGCTGAGCAGTCAATCGCAATGTACTAATTTAGCGTTGACAGTATCGGGCATGCTAGATATCATGCGCCCCGTTCACACGATTCCTCTGTAGTTCAGTCGGTAGAACGGCGGACTGTTAATCCGTATGTCACTGGTTCGAGTCCAGTCAGAGGAGCCAAATTAGAGAAGCTCGCTTAGGCAACTAAGCGGGCTTTTTGCTTTTGTTTTTTGATCGTTTTTGTGTGTTACTGGCCGAAGCCTCTTTTCTAAGCTGCCTGTACGGCAGTGAACAGTTATAAAATACACATAACTTGCTGATGGTAAAAGAACAATAGACTGCGAGGGTAAAAAAGGCTTTTTTAATACTCTCGGCCAACCCTGTATAAAATCAATACGTTAGTATTGGCCGAAAAAAGAGGGTTAAAAATAGAGAATGGTGGCGATGATGCTGCAACCATAAACGCTAAACCTTCCTGTAATCAGAATTTTCTGCAACTCACCTTGCTCAACAAATAACAAGAAGTGTAGTGTACTAAACTGGCTTTTTAGTCGTAAAAAAAGCAGATTACACCACTGCTAATGGCGGTTTGGAATACGTTATTTTGCTTCGTTTTCCGTTATCCACCGGCCTATATTTGGATTGATCCTGTGCGGCTATTATCGTACCAGGCCGACATTTTGATATGTTAATTGTTAGATATCCTGGAAATTACAACGTTGTGTGCAACGGAGACATCCGTACAAAAGTGCGAGATGGGTATTAGTCGACGCGAAGGAATATGAATATGGCTGAGTTTCAGAATCCGTTTTTCACCAGCACGTCAGAAGACGTGGAAGCCGAATACGTTTGTGGTGTTGAAGCCTTACGGGCAGGCGATTGTAACGCTGCAAGCAGACACTTAGGCAATGCTGCTCGGGGAGGTCACGTTTCGGCATTATTCAATCTTTCTCTTCTTTGGGGGTCAGGCAGTGTGACGCCCTATGATTTCGATCTGGCGGCAGACTGTTGGTATAAAGCAGCGGAAGCCGGTCATCCTCGAGCCAAAGCTATTCTCTGGCAGTTGGAGGCAGCGGATCGAGGTGGATTTGGGGCAAATAATCTCGCTAAATTTGCCAAAGACGCGAATTCTGGGGATAGCCTGATATATTCGATAATGGTTTGTGCCGCCCGCTTTTATGATGTGATTTGCCGAAAATACGGCGCTACGGTGGACGTTATCGCTTATGAATTGGATGCAGCCACAATGAGCAATTTTGATTTCGTTCATTCATTCGTCAAGCGAACTGGCATAAACAAGGACTTCTACGAAGGGGGGTTGAACCGGTTAAAACCCGATTCAGCCGCGGATCAAATCGTTGATGGCCTAAATCAGTTACATGCTGCGATGAGATCGTCAGGTGTAAGCGAAAAGCTCGCTGCCATGGCCCGTTGCTCTATCGTGGGACATATCATTGCAAAATCACCCTACGGAGAGCATTCTCAGCCGCTTCGCGGTATAGATACGTTCTTTATTGAGGATGCCGGATTATTAGCTGAATCGGACGAGAGTCATGCCAACGAAATGGACTTATCTACCAGAAAGCGGGAGTCTCAGGTCGAGCAAGCTCAGAGACAAATCGCAGTTAATCTTGAGCAGATGGGGGCATCGGTCCTCCTCATAACGCAATCAGGGAAAGTCGTTATGACGGCAGACAGCTTGCAAGACCGACCACGCAATTGGTTTGGTGGGAAGGTCATGGAGGTCATGATAAGCCGCCCAGGCTTAGCCCCGTATTTCATCTATTATGAGAACGACGAGTACTACTACAACATGTCTGGGCCTGCTCAGCAGTCCTTTTCCAACGCTCAAGGCTACAACAACTATCGCAGTAACGTATCGCAAGCCCTATGCATGTATTTGGTGGTACACCTGATAGCAACACAGGGTAACGATATAAGTCATCCTGAGATGTCATTCAGTCACAACAGAATACACACTAATGTCATCGCCTACGTTGATAGGCTGAATAACTGGTACCCCATTCAACACAACTCGGCAGAATCAGACTCAGCGACAGAACGCAAGGTCGCACTGGTTAATAGGGGCGAGATCGACATTACTGATGTTATTGCCGTTCATCATACATCTCCCTCATAGATTAACCGCGGTTGCGGGGAGTAGCCTTTATCGGCAATTCCCCGAACTGATCCAGACGTGCGCGGCTATCTTCCAGGATTACTGTCCGATGGGTTGATACCCTGCCACTCCGGTTTATTCGGCATGCCCGCGTCGTCTAACACTCTATAAAATGAACTTCATAAAACTATACATAAAAGGCTGATTATTATAATGAAGCCACTTTAGGCATTGGTTTTGCGTTCAAATACCTAAGACCATCCTGCGTCACTGTTATAAATTGCACTCTTTGTGTCGTGGTTTACGCAGATTGAAGTGACTATCCTTGGTGGGCAACTGGCAATTAATACACGCAGCAGCACAATGTCGCCGCGTATCGATTAATGTCGAATGGCTATTCGGTTATCCCCTCTTTTGCAGATGATTCAGGCTGCCATACAACGTCAGCAAATGTGCGTATTCAGTCGTATCATAAAAATTACAGGTACCTCGTCCATATTCTTTGGCCACTTCAACGGCGAATTTTACCACCAATGCAATATCCACTTCGTGGCTGGCCCCGGTACCACATCCCGGTACAACCGACTCGGTGCAGATTGCGACGCCGACCACCGGCGCAGTTGTGGCGGTAGAGGGCTGGAGAATACTGTTGATATGATGCACACCATTACCATACGGTGTGATGTCTTGCGTCGTGATAGGGAATGTTACTGCCGGGCGACCACTGGTCATCTCCATGATGCGTAAAAGATCTTCCGCCACCCGCAAAATATAGCCTTCCTTCACCGTCGGTGAAAGTGCGTAGCCTTTGTGATTGAGTATACGGTTGCCTTTGGTCGTGTCGATCGACAAAATGGCATCGGCTTGCGTGATCATCTCATTATTATTCATCGTCACGTCATCAATCGGCGAATCCATAAAATCAACGGGATCGTGCGAGCGAGTTGGTGCATTTGGACAAATGTGGGTGGTGACTATCACATCTCCCGGTAATACATCTCCGTTATGTTGCATCTGTGCCAGTTTCAGCGCGCTGGCAATTACCGCAATGGCACCATCACCGTCGGAAACCAGCCCGATACGTGTTGGCCGCGCACCAACCCCACCGAGGCGGCCAATAATACCCAATGTAGGTGCCTTGCCGCCCAGGGTCTTGCCTTCACTGCCCACAATTTCAATGCGCACAAAATCAGTTGCCCCTTTCTCGCCATCGACGCGATGGGTCGTGGCTTTTACCGCCGGGTATTGGGCAAACAACGCGACAATCTCTTGTCCGTTAACATATGCACTATCAATTAATTCATAGGCCTGTATTGTTTGTTTCAAACTCATTTTTATACCTCAATCATGTTGCAGGATGAATCAATGCATCCTGCATCAACCGCTACTGGTTATTTCCCTTTACTGGAAAAAATGGAGTTAAAGAAGTTATACAGTGCATCGCCGGCAATAAAGCCTGCCGCCATAATTTCCATCGGCGTGCGGCCTTTATCACCCCAGCGTTTAATAATTAGGATACGCAGTGCGATACCCACCACTACCGCCCACCCTGCCATCGCGTTGTTAATTAGCAATCCGGTGGCCAGCAGCACCCCAAGCTGTCGCTTCGGCCCACCAATGAATTGCACGATAGCGCCGGGAATAGCCCAGATAAGCAGATTCAATGCAATGCCCGGCTGTGCACCGGCCTCGATAGTCTTGGCATATACCCGCGCCACTGGTGGAACCAAGCCCTGTAGGAAATAACTGGTGTAAGAGAAATAAACTACCGGAATGGCAATCACAAAAGCGATAAGTGCAGCGATCAGTTGAATGCGGCGCCCCCACAACTCTTGCTGCAAGTCTTTACCATAACCTCGCAGGATAAAACCGGCTTTCAGATCAAATCCCATATCGGCAAATGCCGGCCCGGTTGCCGCAGTGAAGCCTGTCAGAATGCATAATGCTAGCGGGGGGAAACCAATTAAAATACCTATAATCAAGGTAATCAGCGCGACGGCAAAGGCAGGGAACCAACCAGAGTGCATCGCTGCGATACCCACGATCAATTCATGTACAAAGGCAGCAAAAGCTGCATAAATCACAAACAGTAACAGCATGACCAATGACATTTCACTGTATAGACCACCGGCCAAAGCCAGCAGTGCAGCAATAATGATATACCCAACCGCGCCCAGTCCCAGTGCCTTACGCACCTCGCTGTCAGGTTGCGCATGAGTGGATTTGCTCTCGCCATTCTTATTGCGAATCACCTGTACAACTTGAATCAAGGCCACCAAACCGGCCCCAACCATCACCCCGTGTGGAATAAAATGTGCATTGATATCGACTCCGGTCATTGGCTGGCCGTAAGCTCTCAGCAACAAACCGACTCCAAACATGCTCAGAGCCCAAATATTGCCAATAAAAGCGGTACCAAAGGCTGCCATCGGAACTTTTAGCATTGAACCGGCGATACCCACCAGAACACCCACCACGAGCAGCCATGCTTGCTTACCACCTCGGTCACCGGCTTTGATTGCTTCCGCAGCAGCCACACCGGGAGGCCAGGCATTAGCGGCCGGAAAGACTTTGGTATCAAATAATCGATACAATAGATAAGCATCCAGCAACATCGCTGCCGCAACACCACATAGCATCGGTAGGATCAATTGCGGTTGGCCCATGACATAGGGCACAGCAATCGGCATCAACAAACTATTAGCAGCACCGAAGGTGGCTGAAGAAATAACGGTTTGCGCCAGATTCTGGGTATGTATCGAACGATAGCGCTGAAACATCTGTAATGGAATGCGCGCAAGCAGCATGGCAATAAGCGCACCGATAATCGAGGTATTAGGCGTCACGCCCAAGGTTGTTATCAGTTGTACGCCGATAATTGCCCCCATAACGGATAACAGCACCATAACCAGCAGCGTGCTGATATCTTTCAACGGATTTATCGCTTTTTCTGGTTTCATAAGCCCCTGTCTATCTTTGGTATTTGGCAAAAATAATATTTCAGGCATAGGATGCCGTCGCAGTTCCAATATTTGGAACCAACAATGAAATTTATTATTTATAGCCTGACTTAGCTTATTTAATTGCACCGTGCTTATTCACAGTGCAATTAAATAATCGGTAAGATGCCCTGGTGTTGGCATACTGATTTATTAATCAAAAACAAAACTCTATTCGCGGTGAGTTATTTGATCTGTTGCCAATATTCATCACCGAGTTTTTTAGCTAATTGCCGGGAAACCGTTATCAATGCCGCCAAAACCTGAGGTGGATAAGGCTGATCATCGGACTGAGAGGGGAAAGATAAGCATAACCCCACCGTTTCACTACGGTGTTTATTGGTTACCGCCGTCGCGAGTGAGCTGATCCCAGGCAGGGTTTCGTTACGCGCCAAAGACCACCCTTGCCCCCTGATTTGCGCCAGTTTTGGCAGCAATGTATCGAGCATTTGTCCAGAATCCGGCAGGGCACCTTGATAGCCAGCGATAAAGCGTTGCCGAACATCATCATCACTTTCTCGTGCCAATATGGCCCGGCCTACCGAGGTTTCCGCGGCGGGTGAACATCCGCCAACCGGCGTGACCACATGTAAGAAATGACGGCCAGGGAAGGTTCGCATAACCCTGATATCTCGCCCCTCCAGTACCGATATATAACCGGTACAAAAAGTCAGTTGGCCTAAATGCGCCATAGCGACTGCCGCATTGTCCACCAATGGCGTTGATAAATAGTGGCTAGCAACGGAAAGCAGTAAATGACCAATTTTATACAAGCGAGTCTGAGGATCTCGCTCCAGCAACCCTTGGTTTTCCATCGTTTGTAATAGGCGCGAAACTGTGCTTTTCGGTAAACTCAGTTGTTCAACCACATCGCTGAATGAAATACCCGGCTGACCGTGCGTTATGCATCGATGAGAAAATAACTTCAATACCGCAGTGGCATTTTCTAATGTCGTCATCTCACACCTGTTCCATTATATGGAACCAAGTTCTTAAATGGTATTTCGAAATTAGAACCCGTCAAACTTATTGTCAATAAGTTTATTTTTTTATGTGAAGTGAAATTGAAAATAATGATAATGTTATAAAAACACCCCAGCATCTAGTACAAGAGCAGCAGCA
>NZ_JAZGQA010000173.1:0-8789 GCF_048593855.1 Yersinia sp. 2542 StPb PI | reverse complement strand
ATGCCTCAGCATCATGTGGGCTTAGTGTAAACAAGGCTTGCAGAAGAGTGTCCAGAAATGATACTGATTTATAACGTGGTCGGCTGGCGGGAGGCTGAACCATACGTTTTATCAACTATAGCCCCGTATTTAATGATTAAGTATTCTATTTGAAATGCTTGGTAACTTGCATTTTATAGGATGCTTTGAGGAATTTTTAGGGTATGAAAAGTGTAAAAATAGGTCTGGCCTGGCAAATACTCATTGCGCTGGTATTAGGTATTTTGGTTGGTGCGGTTCTGCATAATCAAATTGAATCCAGAGAGTGGTTAGTTAGTAATATTTTAAGTCCGGCAGGTGATATCTTCATCCGCTTAATTAAAATGATTGTTGTACCGATAGTTATTTCGACCTTGATCGTGGGTATTGCTGGTGTTGGTGATGCGAAGAAGCTTGGGCGAATTGGCCTGAAAACCATTATCTATTTCGAAGTTATCACTACCATCGCCATTATTGTTGGGATCACCTTGGCGAATGTGTTTCAACCGGGGCACGGCATTGATATGTCGGCATTGACGGTGGTCGATATCTCCCAGTATGAAAAGACCACTGAGCAAGTACAAAGTGGTAGCCACAGCCTGGTGAGCACTATATTGTCGCTCATTCCTGCCAACGTCTTCGCTTCCATGGCGAAAGGCGATATGTTGCCAATTATCTTCTTCTCAGTGTTGTTTGGTTTAGGGCTGTCTTCATTGCCAAAAGAAACCAAAGAGCCACTGTTGAATGTGTTTAAAGCAATTTCTGAAAGCATGTTCAAAGTCACTCATATGATTATGCGCTATGCGCCTATCGGGGTGTTTGGCTTGATCTCGGTGACGGTTGCCAATTTTGGTTTTGCCTCGCTTATTCCATTGGCCAAGCTGGTTATTTTGGTTTACGCCGCGATTCTATTTTTTGCACTGGTCGTGCTGGGCACCGTTGCCAGATTATGTAAATTACGGATCTGGACCTTGATTCGAATTTTGAAAGATGAGCTGATTTTAGCTTACTCTACCGCCAGTTCAGAAACTGTATTGCCGCGAATCATCGAGAAAATGGAAGCCTATGGCGCGCCAAAATCGATTACCAGCTTTGTGGTTCCGACGGGCTATTCCTTCAACTTAGATGGTTCTACCCTTTATCAGAGTATTGCCGCCATATTTATTGCCCAGTTATATGGTATCGAGCTGTCCATTGGGCAAGAGATCATTCTGGTCCTAACCTTAATGGTGACCTCTAAAGGGATTGCCGGTGTTCCGGGAGTCTCGTTTGTTGTCTTGTTAGCAACGCTAGGCAGTGTAGGTATTCCACTGGAAGGTTTGGCCTTTATCGCCGGTGTGGACCGTATTCTGGATATGGCACGTACTGCACTGAATGTGGTGGGGAATGCATTAGCAGTGCTGGTTATTGCTAAGTGGGAACATCAGTTTGACCATAAAAAAGCCAAGGCATATGAGAAAGCGTTATTTGCACCGAAACAGACGCCGGTTAGCCAAGGCTAATACTCTTTACCCTTGATGCTCCGGTGATGTTAGTCATTCGTATTGGCCCGAATAACTTACTCATATAAGTTCATTCGGGCTGATTCATTCGCTGCTTGGAGTTGAGCATTGATATTTGTCGGCCCCCTATTAGTGAGATACTGATAGGGGGTTTTTATTTGTGTCTATCATCAATAAAACACCAGTGACATTATTCATTTAGTCCTAAGCGGTATGACCAATGGATAAGCTCAGCGACTTTGTGCACATCCAGTTTTTTCATCATATTAAGGCGGTGGGTTTCTACAGTTTTTTGGCTGATGGAAAGGTGAGTTGCGATAATACGGTTACAGGCACCTTCGGTAATAAGTTTTAGGATCTGTCGCTCCCGTGGCGTTAGCACCGGTTGGCGGGCATCGCTACCTTGTGCCAGTTTATTAACCAGAGAACTATTGAGTGCAGGGTCAATATAACGTTTACCCGCCGCAACCGTTTGAATGGCTGCCAGCAGAATTTGCTGTGGGCTTTTTTTCAGAACATAACCTAGTGCGCCACTGCTTAACGTTTTGCTGGCGTGATGTTCCTCATGGCGGGCTGTTAATGCCAGAATCTTCATCGTCGGCCAGCGGCGAAGCAGTTGAATAATGACATCAAGGCCATCCATACCGGGCAATCCGAGATCTATAATCGCAATGTCTGGCTCTGTTTGGCGGCACAAATTGTATACATCCAGCCCATTATCAGCTTGGCCAACAATCTGATAACGTGGATAAGCTGCCAGCATATTTTTAATGCCATTAATGATTAGTTCATGATCGTCGACAATCAGTAATTTCGTATTCATAAAGTTGTTCCCTTTACCTGACGATTGAAATGGTGTCGCGGGGCTCCCGCGGTTGAAACAGCAAATGGATTATCTCGTCGAGGTGATCGATATCTTGCTGTGTAATGAGTTCATGATTTTCGACTGCTATTTCCAGCTGAATTACAGCGTCTTGTAACTCAGTAAGGCCCGCTTGCCCGGCACAGCCTTTTAAGGTGTGAAGCTGATGCGATAACGTGGGGGTATGGGTGAGAGACTCTCTCCCCTGCTGCACTAATAGTTGCAATGATTGTAATAGGTTAAGACGCAATGAGCTGTCAGCCAGATTCAATAGTGGCCTCGGTGTTGATAACTGGGGGGAGAGTGTTACCCCGCGTTCGAGCTGGAATTGTGCCGTCAGATCCAGTACTTCTGCCAGTTGGCTGAAAGTCACCGGTTTAGAGAGATAATGATTCATCCCTGCCTGACTGGCCCTTATCTTTTCCTCAGGATTGGTATTGGCACTTAATGCCGTAATCATGCAGCGATTATCCTGGTTGTTCGCATCATCACGCCAATAGCGGGTTGTTGCCAGCCCATCCATACCTGGCATACGAATATCCATCAGCACCAGATCAAAACGCTGCGTTTGGCCGAGGCGTAGTGCGATTTCGCCACTCTCTGCCAGAGTCACTTGATGCCCCAATTGGCGCAGCATCATGCCGGTGATATCTCGATTGGTTTCAGCATCATCGACTAACAATATGGTCATATGCCAAGGTTGTAGTGGGAGAGCATGTGGTATCTCTTGCTGAGATGAGGCGGGCTGCTTCTCTCCGTTAAGATGCTTTTTAACGTTGCTATATAAGCGACCGGGTAGGTAGCACAGCTCTTTATCGTTAAAGGGGGTCTGCGACAGGTGTACTGATTGATTACCCTCTGGCGGGCAGGTTATCCCCCACGAAGATAATTGAGCATGTAATGGCTGTGGTGCACATATTTCACCTTTAAACGGTTTGAGCACTATTTTCCCACAAAATGGCAGACTTAATGAGAAGCGACTACCGTGGTCTGGTAGGCTAAAAAGTGTAATATTGCCCCCCATCATTCTTGCCAGATTATCTGCAATAGTTAGTCCCAACCCCGTTCCCTGCCCGTGCTCATGGGTCTGGACAAAAGGGTGGAATATCTCTTGTTGAAGCTGCAAATCAATACCACAGCCGGTATCTTCAACAGTGAAGCAGAGCTGCTGGCCCTTACGGACTACATTGAGCTTAATATGGCCACATTGCGTGAATTTAACGGCATTGCCCAATAAGTTAACCAGAATCTGCTTTAAGCGTTGTTGGTCCAACTCCAGTTCCAGCGGCACATCCGAACTGACGTAAGTAGAGAGGGTGATGGCTTTACTCAAGGCCTGGCTATGAATAGTTAACATGGCCTGATCCAATAAGGGCAATAAGGCGGTTTTCTCTTGAGACAAGGCCATTTGCCCCGACTCAATACGTGAAAAATCCAACAGGTTGTTAACTATCATCAGTAAAGAATGTGAGCACTGGCGAGCGGTCTCGGCCAACCGATATTGCTCGCAGGTCAGTGGGGTATTTTGTAATAACTCAACAGCACCTAGCGTGCCATTTAAAGGGGTACGAATTTCATGACTGATGGTGGTTAGATGGACACTCTTACGGCGATTAGCCTGTTCGGCCAGCTGTTTTGATTTTGCCAGTGCCAGAGTACGTTCCTTTACTTTCATTTCAAGGGTGTCGTACTGCTCATTCAAGGTGTCTAGCAAGTTGTTATAAGCACGAGCAATCTGCCCTAACTCATCCATGCGTTTCACTGGTAAACGCGGCTCCATCGCTTGTGGGCCGGTGGCACCAATTATATTGATGAAGTTCCATAGGGGAATAGCGAGGTAATATCGCAGTAATAAAGAGAGCACTAACGTAAGTAGCAGCAAAATAGCCAGTGCAAAGGGGAGTTGATGTAATGCGGGCTTGGCCGCTTCCCAGGCAAAACCGACGCGGGGATAAATAACTAACTGTTGCCAACCGGGGCCTTTTAACTGGGTTCTTAATACCAAATAATCAGGTGTTTGTTGCCAACCATCATGTAAATTTCGGTCTTTTAGCTGGCGAAGAATCTCATGTAACTGATGCGAAGGTATATTTTGCTGAGATATCGGTAACAACTCGCCACTCTTATCCAACCATAAATTAATATCTCTCTGTTCAACTGGCTGATTATCCGTCACCAACTCATTCAGTTTTAATGAGAATCCAGCTAATGAACCGGCGTGATCACATGCGGCAACAGAAACATGCCAGCCTCGTTGTGGGCTATAAGTCGGCATCCCCCAAAAAATATTGTCATGGGTAGGAAATATTGGCAGTAAAAGTAATTCTTTACGTCGCTGGTTCAAATAGTTATTTGATACCGCCTGTGGTCTGAATATGGTAATACCTTCTTTGTTTTTAATCGTGAAACTGTCGAGATAATAAGTTTGACCAGAAGTTCCATAAGCCTGAGCAATGCGAAGGTCATGTCTGGATTGGATGGCATTACACATTCCTGAACTAAAAGGAATATTGTCGCTCTGATCATCATCTGTACGTCTAATCGGCAATCGCCAGGTGGCTTGGTAACTTGTCTGGCGACTGATCAATGCGGTTGCGTCCCGTTCCGCGCCTTCAAATTGGTAATTACTTAAATCTGCGCGTAATGATGCCATGTGGGTTAATTCATTCACCAAACGTTGGCGTGTATCCTCATATGAGAAGAATGCCATGGCCGCAATTGAAATAAGCCATATGGCCATTAAGGTCATGCCCAGTAATAGTGTCAATCGAGTGACGAGTGATGATGAGTTTTCCATAAAGTCACCTGACTGTTTTTTTTTAGTACGCCACAGCCAAAATTTGATATCAAGAAATACACTGATTTCATTACTGCTCGTTATAGATTCATTTAGTTCTGTAAAAAGAGTAAATCAGGTTTTTACCTTATAACGAATATTTAATTACGGAGGATAATTAAATCGTACTGATGCAGGAGTTACCGCCGATGCTTGAAATGTTGAAGAGACAACCCTTAGTTAACGACATTGATCTATCAGATATTAATATTGTTCAATTCACGTTGAAAGGAATTCCTGCCAAAGCGATGGATTACCATCATTCTATTTGTATTGGTGTTTTTTTTATTGAGAGAAAAATGATATCCAATACTGTTATTCGATATATTGCACTTATGCTGGTGGCGCTGGAGAATACGCAGGATTTTGCTTTACAGTTTAACGATGGCAATTGGTGGTTATGGGGGCGATATACACTTGATAATAGCGAGAGGATCGCCGGTGAGAATCAAGAACTCTCGANGAAATTAGAACAAATTCATGCCGTTATTCAGCATTTAAGCGGTTTGGTCGCCACATTGAGTACCTCCCAGGCAAACGTCTTAACCAAACCGAAGAAGTATGTCAGCAAGGTTATCTCATGAAAGAACTTGCCAGTTTAATATTACTGTTTTCAGTGTCACTGGCCCATGGTCAAGCTATTCCCTGGCAAGGAGAGCCTTTCTTTATTTATAGCCGGGGTATGAGTGTATCTAACCTATTAAAAGATTTAGGGATGAATTATGGTATCCCGGTAGTCATTAGCCCGGAAATAAACGAACACTTTAGTGGGAAGATTCGCGACAAAACACCAGAAGCAATCCTGGCTGAATTAGCCGGTCTATACAATCTTACCTGGTACTATGATGGTGAAATACTCTATTTTTACAAAGCTCAAGCCATCCGCAGGGAATTTATATCGCCAGATGGATTATCAACGACAACTTTAATCAAGTATCTACAACATAGCGGAGTAGCCGCAGGAAAAAACTGTGCAATAAAGGCTATTTCTCGTCTGGATGCTATTGAGGTTACGGGTGTTCCTATCTGTATTGAACGGGTGACGACATTGAGCAACATGCTTTCGTCTCAAGCCCGTAAGCAAAACCAAAATAAAGAAACAGTGAAAGTCTTCCAGCTAAAATATGCCTCTGCGGCTGACTCTAATTATCAGTATCGTGATCAGCAAGTTAAATTACCGGGCTTAGTCAGCGTATTGCGCGAGATGAGTCAGGGCAATAGTCTGCCGTTAGTTGCAGGAAAAGAACAAGATGAGGCGCATACCAGCATGCCTCTTTTCTCGGCTGATCCTCGGCAAAACGCAATTATTATCCGTGATCGCCAGGTCAATATGCCGGTCTATCGTAGTTTGATCGCTCAGTTGGATCAGCGGCCAGTTCAAATAGAAATATCAGTGACCATTATTGATGTTGATGCCGGAGATATTAGCCAGCTTGGTATCGATTGGTCTGCATCCACTTCCATTGGTGGCGCGGGTATCTCGTTTAATAGTAATTCGGGGAAAAATAGTGCTGATGGTTTCTCCACTGTAATTGGTGATACTGGGAACTTTATGGTTCGCTTAAATGCGTTACAAAAGAATTCACGTGCCAGAGTCTTATCACGCCCTTCGGTGGTCACCCTAAATAATATTCAGGCGGTACTGGATAAAAACGTAACGTTTTATACCAAGTTGCAAGGCGATAAAGTGGCAAAACTTGAATCGATCACCTCTGGGTCATTATTGCGAGTGACACCGAGAATGATTGATGCCGATGGTGTAAAAGAAGTTTTGCTTAATCTTAACATTCAGGATGGGCAACAGCAGGCGCCGATAAGCAGTAGTGAACCGTTACCGGAAATACAAAATTCAGATATCTCAACACAAGCTACGTTGCGTGTTGGGCAAAGTCTGTTATTGGGTGGCTTCATCCAGGATAAACAAATTGAGTCGCAAAATAAAATACCGCTACTGGGCGATATTCCATTATTAGGTGGGTTATTTCGCAGCACTGATAAGCAATCTCACAGTGTTGTCAGGTTATTTCTGATCAAAGCTGTACCGGTTAATACAGGGGAATAGCATGGCAGTACGGTTTAAACTCCGCCTGTTAAATGGTGAACTTAATGGGCGTGAGCTGATGTTACCTGAGGGGGAGTTTACGCTAGGGGGTCAGCAGTGCGACGTATTATTACCCTTACCTCAGGGGCAAATATTGACCTTGAGAATAAGTGATGAGCACATAACTTTGCAGACATCTGGGGATGTCTGGGTTAAGGGGGAGCGGCATGATTTACAGCAGAAACTCCCACTCGGACAGGCGATTGAAACCGGGGGATTAATCTTGGTTGTTGGCGAGGTGGACGATATTTTAAGTGATATTCATTATATCCCTCGCGCTCGGCCACGCTTATTACTCTGCTTATCTGTACTGGTATTTATCCTATTGTTACTGCTATCGGTAGTTATATTCTGGTTTATACAGCAGCCAAAAGCGCTACTAGCTTATCTTCCTCCTGATATTCCAACACAACTCTCAGAGCAGTTAAAACAACCTGCTTTACAGGGGATAAAAGAAAACTGGTTATTAGATGGCAGTGTTGTTTTGAGTGGTCACTGTAGCTCATCACCCGCAGTGATTAAGTTGCAGAATTTCCTGGTTCTTAACCGTATTGTCTTTCGTAATCAATTAGTCTGTGATGACCATCTGCTCAGTAGCGTCAAGGATGTATTACACCAGTATGGCTATCAGGATATAGAGGTCGACACGGGGAAATATCCAGGGCATATCACAATCCATGGTGCTATTGAAATGGGGGGGCAATGGTTAAAAGTTCAGGAAACACTGGCGACAGTGGCGGGGTTAAAGGGCTGGGTGGTTATTAATAGCCATGATGGGAAAATTGCACAATTAGTTGAGCGCTTAAGGGAACTGGGGTTATTAGGTTATCTCAGCATGGCGCCAAGTAATAAGGAAATCATTATCAGCGGTATATTGTCGCTCAGCCAACAACAACAACTGATGGAGATGTTGACAGCATTGGCCCGGCAACAACCGGACTTTCTGGCGGTGAGGTATCAGAATATCCCCACGTCAGATCAAACCGCTCAGCTTCTTCCTGCTGCAATAGTCAGCTATGGCGGAAATAAACTTTCAGGATTCGTGCAATTAGCTAATGGATTACGCTTACAGCAAGGGACGGTACTGGCGAATGGCTATAAAGTTATTTTTATTGGGGAGCAAGGTATATCATTACTAAAATCTAACAATTTAATCCATATACCCATGAATTTTTAAGGATTAGGGGATGAATGAATGTCGCACATTACTGAACTGGAAGACGCTATTAAATATGACGCGAAAAAAATCCAACAGAAGAGGACGTTGCTGGCAAATGGGAAGTTATTAATTTCCCAACAATTGTCTCTACAGCAAACACCTGATAATTATAAAGCGCTTAACAATATGATGCTGGCCCTAAGTAGTGCGGAGAAAATAATAGCAACGCTGTCAACGCGCTATGGAAATTAAAAAATCACCATGCCATTTTATGAAAAATATGGAATTAATATAAAAGACAGATGCTGCTT
>NZ_JAZGQA010000172.1:0-8901 GCF_048593855.1 Yersinia sp. 2542 StPb PI | reverse complement strand
TTAGTTTCAATCAGATAACCGCCGCTGACTGTGTAGTCGGTATTGAACTTATACAGTCCACCGTTGGGCTGTGTCAGGGAGATACCGTTAAACTCGATGGCGATATCTTTTCCGCTATTGTCGCTACTCTGGGGAGGCGCAATGGCACCGGGGTTGGCACCATTGTTGATCGTGGTGCCGCTGCCGCTAAGGGTTTGTGCGGTAATACTGGAGGCATATTGGTTAGTCGCGCGCTCACTAACCTCAGGGCCCCAAGAGGTGCCCCATAAATCGCCTTTGTAGGTCCGATAACGCCACTCACCCGTGGATGTTGTTTGTTCAATCAGGCGTTGTGCATTCCCCCAACCATCTTGGTTCAGGGTGACACCCGAAAGATCAATCTCTCCCTGCGCACTGATTTTACTCCAGAAGTTCTCCAGCGTACCCACTTGTGGGGTCAGGTTCCCACCGGCCAGCAGTTGCGCCTCTGGGCTAATGTTATCGATGCTGTTATAGGCGATAGTCGATGTATAATCGGTGCCAATATAGTCGCTATTCATCGAGCCGCCATGAGGCGGTTCAGCATAGCGTCCCCCCGGAATATCAGGGTTTTCTTCTGTCCAGACCGCGGACCCATTCACGGTGTCAGCCACAACAAAGTTGCTATTGGCGGTGAGAATATGACGGCGATTGGTCAGTGTCGTGGCGTAAATCAACATATCTTTGCCGGATTCAATCAAACCCGAAATATTGAGCACCTGAGCCGCCGCCAGATAATTGCCGCTATTGTCCAATGCGCCGGCCAGAATAATGTTGCCCATGCCTAAAAGGGTGGTGGTTGGGGCGGAATCAGTGTTGGTGACGGTATCACTGTTTTCAATTACCGGTGCCAACAAGGCTAAGGTACCGTTTTCATCGGTGGCACCGATCAGGGCACCAGGGCCGGAGTTGGTAATACGCTCCCGTGCTTTAAGCGTGGCTTCGGCACTGATCAGGGTGCCGGTGTTGAACAGGGTATTGGAGTCGGTATCGAGTCGCCCGCGGGTTAATATCTCACCACGGTTAATCAATGCGCCCGCTGCGCTGAGGCTGGCTTGCGTCGCAATAATATGGCCGCTATTGAGCAAGCTGCTTGAACCGGTGCTGAGTTTGCCACCCGCTAACATTTGTCCGTTATTGGTCACATCACCAGCGGTGGTCAAGGTGAAATCACGCCCAGCTTGAAGGGTAGAACCCGCCAGATTGCTGAAATCACGCTGTAAATCAAGGGTCAGATCCTGACTGGCAACTATCTTGCCTGCGTTATTGTCAAGCTGGCCCAGATTCAATGCGATGTTATTCGCCGCCAGTGTGCCACTTTGGTTATTGAGGGTTTGCCCGGCACTCGCCCCCGCATTAATGGTCAGCGTTCCAAGGGCGAGAATATTGGCGCGCTGCGTACTGATATCGCCACTGTTGGCGGTGATGTCTATCTCTCGGGCTTGGGTATGACTGTCGGTCAAATCAACCCGGCTACCGGTTAGCGTCATCGCACCGGCGGCGAGGGTCTGCCCTTGCGCGATCAGGTCCTGACGGGTGGTTACCCTCAAGTCACCGCTATCCATCAGGCGGCCATCACTGTGTATGCCCGCCGCTAACAGGCTGCCCTCGTTGCTATTCAGGCGCTGTGCATTGACCGCCACATTGCCTTTAGAGAGAATTGTGCCGCCCCGGTTATCGACATCACCCGGCAGATTCAGGTTGAAGTCCGTAGTACCGGTTTGCGCTATCACCCCGCCGACATTGGAGAGCGATTGGGCGCTAAGCGTGACCCTCTCCGCAATCAGTCTGGCGCTGTCGGTACGTAACAGCGCGGCGGTTGAGGCAGACAGGTTGCCACTGGCTAACAGTTCAGCGCCGGTGAGATCGATAGCGCCACCTTGTGCGGTGAGTGTCAGGTCACGGCTCTGTGTTTGGCTGCCACTCAGATCGATACTGTGCGCGTTAAGCACTTGCGCCGTGCCGCTAATATTTTTGCCTTGGGCGGTTAACATCCCGCTGGCATCAACGCGCAAGGTGCCACTGGTGATCGCGCTGTTGTCGGACTTGACACCGGCACCCAGTATCGAGTTGCGGCTACTATTGACTTCTGCCGCGCGCAGCGAGGTATCACCCGCCGCCGCGACAGTGCCGGTGTTATTCAACTTGCCTGCGGTGGTGAGCTGGGTATTGCCCTGGGCATAGAGCACACCTGCGTTCTCTATACCGGCGGCGGTCTTCACCGCCAGATGTTGAGCACTGTTGATCTGACCGCTGTTGACCAGCATACCGTCGGCTGTGATGGTGATATCGCCGGCTGACGCCCCTATCTCACCGGCATTGCGCACCCCGACACCGCTTTCAGTGCCGATCAGGCGGATTTTACCGGCGTACATGCCACCCAAATTGGCGACATCCACCGCCACGGTAGGGCGGGCGCTGCCATCGTCGGCTTTGGTGGTAATATTTTGGTGCGCGGCGTCAACCTGATTGCGCCCAGCAGTGATTTTCAGGTCATTGGCCCAGAGACCGGCATTGACTTTAACCGAACGGGCAATCAGGTCGGTATGGTCCTGACGACTGCTGTCCAGACCTTTGCCCTGAATAACAATCTCACCGCGATCCACATCGTAGCCAGTGAGTTGGCCGTTATTGAGCTGTGCCTGACCGGTGGTTAAGGTCGCACGGTTGGCGTTGATAAAGCCGCAGCCATCACAAGTAATGCCTGATGGGTTGGCGATAACCACCTGCGCTTTGCGGCCAGCGACCTCGATATAACCGTTAAGTTTACTCGGGTCGCGGCTGTTGACTTCGTTGAGGATAATACTGGCTTCACCGCGCGCCAGCGACGGATTACCGTTGACAAAACCGCCGAGTTGGCTCTGGTTGACACCGTGGCCGTTATTGAGGATCACGCCGCGATTATCGACATCGAACTGGCTGTAAACGTTACGCGAAACCCCACCGCTACTGGGTGTCTGGATATTGACCTGTGGCGTACCGTTGGCACTGCTGATAATGGTCGGCTGTTGGTTACCCGGCGCACTGGCATCGGCGACAATATTGGCTTGCGCGGATAACGAGACGCAGCCCAAGGCCAGTAACAGACTAAAACTCAGCGACGATAAGGTACTGATACGGCGGCGTTGAGTATGCCCAAGTCCTGATGAGGGCGACGAGGCGGCCCGACCGGAGGCGGCGATATCGGCTACCACCATTAATAAGCCACGCGCCTTGTTAAATACGATACGGTACAGGTTCTTATTCATGGTGACTCTCAACAGCTAAAGGGTTAATAAGGTGCATCAGTATTGCCAGTTCAGGTTAAAGCCCACCGTCACTGAGTCGGCTTTGAAGCCATCAGGTTTTGACAGCGGCTTGCCAGCAAACAGGTCATAACGGGTATTCAGCACAGTGCCGCGCACACCGACGACACTGCCCGCCAGATGGTGGCCCAGCAGATAAGGGTCGCTGCGACCGCTGACCTCGCCGTAATCCACGCCGACATACAGTTCATGGCCTGGTAGCGGGGTATACCAGCCGAGATCATTGCGCACCGTCCAGCCGCGATCGGCATTCAGCGTGCGTTCGCCATCAAACCCGCGCACCGACCAGCGGCCGCCGATGGAGAATTGATCCTGTGGTGTCAGGGGTGTGTTGGTGCTTTGCCGCTGATATTGCAGGTTGTAATGGACGTTTTGCGCCGCAACCACAAAAGGAATATCCAGTTGCGCATTCAAACGCAGAATTTTGCTCAGGGCAGTGGCTTCGCCGAAATACTCTTCTTGTGCCGGTACTGCACCAAACCAGCGGGTGCCGCGCTGGTAACTGATACCTGCGTCCAGTGTGGCCTGCGAGATAAAGTGGCGATGTTCCAGCCCGACACGCCAGGCCGAGGTACGGCGGCGCTGCACTTCAATTTCGGTATCATTGATATAGTTTTTCGACGAGCGGGTCAGCACATCGTAGGTCAGGGTAGTTTTTTGGCTGGCATTGCGGTGCAGCAGGCGGCTGAGTTGCAGCGTGACGTTCTCCGTTTCCCCCCGGTAATGGATATCGCCATTGAGGCCCGCCACCGTTTGGTGGTAGTCATAGCTGCTGGCGGTCATGCCAGCGGTCCAGTAACCGAATGGTAGCGAGTAATGGCCGGTCAGGTTATTGGTGCCTTTATCGCCGCGATCCTTTATTGACCCCCCGGCAGAGACATAAAACAGGTCACTCAGCGAAAGCGGGTTATCCAGAAACAGGGTTGCGCCACCTTGATAACGGCCGGTGCTGCGGGTGCCGGAGTCATCCAGTGAGGCCGCCAGCCGCCACATTTTGCGCTGCTGCCAGTTCAGGGCGATATCGGTCTCGCCGGGGGCATCACCCGGGATCAATTCCATACTGGCTTGCACGGTGGGGACGCGCTGCAGGTTCTCCAGTCCTTGCTCGATATCACGCAAATCCAACAGGTTACCGGGGCGGGCAGGGAAGGCACTGAATAACGAGACATGGCGGTCACTGCCCTGCGTCAGTTCAACATGGCGTATTGTGCCGGGCACCACGTGTAACGCCAGTGTGCCGCTGTTCAAATCCTGCTGCGGGGCCAGTACACGAGTGGTGACATAGCCGTGGTCGATCAGGCGGTTTTGCATCTGGCTCATCAGCAGATTAATGCCCTGGCCCCCCAAACACTGGCCTTGCGCCTGATTGGCGATGCGTTGCAGGGGCAACCAGCGGGGTAAAGGCTCTGTGCCACTGATTTTTATACGATCAATGGCAAAGCAGGGTTGCTCAACCGGGAAGACAATACGGCCCAAAGAGGCCACCGGCGCTGATAAGCGCACATCCGGTGTTGAGGGGGCCAAACGCTCTTCCAGTGCCCGTTGCCGGGCCTGTTGATGAATACTTTGCTCAACGGGGGGGAATTCCGCGCCATAACTGGCGAACGGTATAGTCAATACTGGCGATAATACGCCCGCGATTAATATAAAATAACGGGAACGCGACACAATAAAGGCCCCTCCCCAATAGGTTGGGGTAGATAAATATAAGATAATTTGTGCGCATTATGCCTGCAAAAACGTTATTTTCAATGTGTTTTTGTCGATAAAATAAGCGAATAAGAACACACCCCTGCAAGTGTAGGAAATATCTCACACAAGAACTTGTGAAGATAACGTTCTTATTTAGAGGTTTTTTTAAATTAAGTGGGTAATAAAATATGGAGTATTATCAATAAATTCCCGTCAAAATGAGGGGCTTAGATAATTAGACACGCAGACGGGATCCTATATTAGTCGTTACCGGTGTTTCAATTTTTGAACCATTGAGATAATTCACTTCTGCAAAAATAGAGGTGTTACTGCAATACCCACGCCATATTGACCGATATTACCGGAAAAATTATTATCGAAGCCAATACCGTTAGTGGCGACTGTATTCGTTTTGATAAATTCACGGGCAATAGCCAGTTTAACGCAAGGCTTGACTGCCATTTGATTCACAGTATAAGAGGCCGCCAATATCGGACCTAACTCGCCTTACCATAGGGTTCCAGTACCCAGTTGTGATAAACAGGTAACTGATAACCACTTTCTACCAAGATGGTCAAGGCATTCTGGCTGTATTCCGCACGCACACTCTGAGCACGCAGTTCATTATTAAAACGGTTAGCTTTCAACACCATATCAATATAAAGTCCGCTTTTATCCAGATAGGTCAGGTAGAGGCCACCACTGTAACTGCGAATATCACCCTTTGCATCCGCGCGGTGAGTGGATTTGACATCGGATGAGCTGTAGCCGGTAAATGCCCCGATCAACACATTACCCCGACTCAATCCAAACTGTTTGTCGGCCTCAATTTCCATGCCAGCTAACGTGTTTTTGAAAGAGACCTCTTTATTATCAGACAATCGGCTGTCATCGGTAAGATAACGCGCCCAAACGCCGACAGTGCCATCAGCCTCTGTTTTCAACTCACCTTGCCGCTGACGCAACGTACCCAGTTTCACATTCAATATATGTTGTGGCGCGGCCACCATATTAAGCACACCGTCTGCACGGGTGGCCGCCTTCGGCTGCACACAAAATTTCTTTCGCCTTTCTCCAACACTTTGCTTTCGAATTTTGTCAGGTAATCCAGACGATACATCAGTTCAGGTACCGCATGGCTAGCTATGATAAGAGATCAGAACAACACAGGGACAGTGATTGAATCTGGATTATGTCGAGGGACATGGCTTAACCCGGCGTATCTGACCTGTCAGTACGGGGTGCACAGGTTAGGTTCTGTGCTCAGTAGGGAACGAGTCGGTATAGCGCCACTAGCCCGACTATATTCAATATCACACTGATGATGAAGTACGTTTTAAAGGGCTGTTTTTGTGTTTTATGGCGAAAGATTTGCTGACCGAGAATTGCTCCGGGCCATCCACCCACGAATCCAAACACCAGCAAGGTGAACTCAGACACTCTACGCCAGGCTTTGCGGGCCGCCATTTTATCTACACCATAAACTACGAGCGTCAACACGTTAGCGAACAGGAACCACATCACAAGAGGATGAAGCAAAAATGAGCAGCCGATAGCAACTAAGGCCAGAAGCAAATAACAGAAGCTATTGAGGTTCATACGATAGAAACAGCATTAATCAATCAGAATGGAAGGGAACTATATCCGATTCTGACGGAGGCGGTAACCTTAACGTTTTCCAAACGGCCGTTTACAGGCAAAAGTACTGCTTTAGCGGTTGTTATTACCGTAGAATAACGTCGGGTTTGACGCTCAGGGCAACTTGATGGTCATCGCTCAAACTGCTTTCCGTCGTATACAGGAGTTGTTGGCATCGGGGGCATGTCTTTGGCCCAGTATACTTATGCTGGCATAGCACACAGAAGTAAGCTCTGTGTGGCAGAGAACTCAATGGCACATGTTGGGCCATGATAGTCCTGCGCAGGGTACTTAAGGTATCAGTAGTTTGTGACGATGTTGATGCCATTTTTGCTCGGTATTTACAGTTTATATCGAGGTTAAAATCGGGATGCTCCTGGTCATGAATGAATAGACGCCCTGCGACATGAGTATGTTGTAATTGCAGCGGGTTATGGCAGGAAGGGCAGTAATAGCATTCAGCTGCTGAACCTAGAAAAATACTTGCACTATTCACTCGTGAGCCCTCTGTTGTCAGGGCGGTTCTGATGCGTTGATACATGATGATATCCTTAATTACCCTAAGTTTTACGTTTGGTTAAATCGGCCTACGGTATATATGGCGGTCCATGGAATTGCTTTGGGGTAATGATGTTGTATAGCTATACGGTGAGAAAATTGAGGCTCAGAAGCTTGTTTGGGATGTATTTGATACTGTGAGTGTTGGTTTTACAGTGTTTGCAGTATTTCTCCCATAGTAGTGACCCGCGCATAATGAGGTATAACCCCTTTCCGCCGGATTGCAGGTATGCGTCATCCGACCCTTGAGGGCTGATACCGATGCAAGCAGTAGGCGGAAATCGTGGGGAGGTTGGTGTCGATTAATTGCTAAACAAGATGCTATTGGCGGGACTGGGCAATACGTTCATTTAACCAGCTTTCTACTTCGCTTTTTAGCCACCGAGAACTTCTCCCCATCTTAATGGGTTTGGGGAATGAGCCATCTTTTATCAGTTTGTAAAACCACTTATCAGTAAGCTGCGTGAAACCAGTGATAAACGCCATATCGACAAGCTGATCATTCAGAAGGGATGGTGTGGGGGTGTTCATGATTAAATCTCCTTTAAGTGAGTAAAGGAGGAATGAACTGCCTTCAGGTGTATGACAGCCTTCCTCAGTGGATGGAAGGCCATGTAAAAAACTAATGATATCCTGTTTGTTTATTGTGTTGGATGCCCTTCAGTACCTCTCTCTTAGCGTCTTTGCGGTTTTTTCGTGCAGTCTTTCGTGTGAGCTTGTTTTCCTGTTCTTGTTCGTCATATATGGAACTTCCCGCAGAGCGGATCCTGTTGCTGTATATTTTGGTCCTGTGCTTCGCCATGTATTCGGTGCGTTCCATGAGTTTTTTGTAGTCGTCTGTGGCTTTCAGATTGGCCCGGTTAAGGCGATAGCAGGGAGACTTACAAAAATAGACCAGACCACGATATTCCTTACCTTCCAACTTCAGCGCACTCAGCCACGCATTGATAATCAGGTCAGCCAGATTCCCCTCTTGCCAGTAGTTGCCCAACGAGTTGAAAACGTCCATATTGAACATAAGCAGTGTGTGATAATGAATCTTTTTGCCGCACTGATTATTCTCCCTCACCCAGATGTAGTGCAGCTCAGAGTAATGCACCTGTTTGCCGGGATTTTCCTTCTTTTTTCGTTTGTATCGCGCTTCAAGTCTTGATGTGATTGCCGCCATAAAGGCTTTCATCGCTTTATTGCCTTCAACGTCATAGTTATCGGGAAAGCGTAAGTCAACGCGAATAACCAGTAACCGTGGGTGCGTTATTAGAGCATTGCGCACGGTACTACCGAATCGTGCTAGATAAAGATAATTATGCGTTGCCAGATTGATCGGGTATGTTTTATTGGGTTGTTTATCCGTCATGGTTCTTACTCTTGATTTGTTATATTTACAAAAAGTCGGCGTCTCATAAAGACATCCGTAAGAGATGTACATAAATCACTTACACTTAGGGCGAGTGTCTTGCAAAGCCATTTATTTACATTTGTAACTTAATGTCCTGCATGTGTTTTAATTATTTCAGAAGCCATTAAGACTTATCCTGGAGCATATTTTTTCTCACGCTGATAGATAACATGATGAATACATAGTATTGCAACTAAGAAATTACCTTTGCCATCATCGGAGCTAACTTTGGCTTACTCATGTGAGATATTTGGATTCTTATGGGTTAAGCAGCGCATTAGTATTTCATAG
>NZ_JAZGQA010000171.1:0-8968 GCF_048593855.1 Yersinia sp. 2542 StPb PI | reverse complement strand
GTAGTGGGGTATTAGTTGAGTCGCTATCAAGGGTAAAACCGCTGAAAGGCAGGGGTAAAAGATGATAACACCGTATGGACGTTTAATAGCAAGCTGCTGCTCTAAATCTAATGTTTCATCTGTGCAGCTTGCAAGGCTTTGACGCTTGTAAATGGATTAAACCCATTTGAATATCGCACTTTTGCACCGTGGATAGGGTAAATCTTCTCGTCTAGCTAAAGTGATTATGACTTTTCTTCAAGCTTTCAATTTTCATCAAAAAATCATAGATAGGTGAAAGACGGAGAAAGTCTTTACTCAACCGGTCAACCAGTTGGTTGGAAAATAATAAATCCATATCTCTGCGGTGGCTAATTAATGCCCACGACTTCTTGTTGTACCAGACCGCCAATGCCGGTGGTTGATCTTTAATCAAAGGGCGCTTGTAACTCTCTCCCTCAATCGAGAAATCGGGATAAATACAGTCAGCTATGGTGAGAAAATCAGCCGGAGCACGGAGCAGTTGTTGTCTGAAAAGATCCATTGTTTCTCGCGAGGCGCTGTAATACCCCAACCCATAACGCCACCAGTCTGGACCAAATTCGAAAAAGTAAGTTGGAGCATCCGTCCAATTTTTACGTGATCTTTTAAATGTTAACCAAATATTGCTGCGATAGAGTGACTTATCATGAGAAAAACGGGTATCGCGATTCATACGAGAAATTGTCTTGCCAATCGCCGGACGAACTTCAAACAGTTCATCAATAGTCAGCATATCTGAACTCAGGTCGGTAACCAGTTTTCGCACTGGCTGTAGTAGATGCTGATCATAGATATCGCGATGTTCCTCGAACCATTCTTTGTTATTGTTGTGAGCAATGTGCTGTAAGAATGTCAGCCCATGTTGAGTAAAACCGGTAAATTCACCCATAATATTCCTTTCTATATGCAGGGCGGACTAAGCCTCTGTTGCCAACCATCAATGTTTTCACGTGACATTCATCTATAAGCAGTACACCGAGGTATTCGTTAAGTTATGATACCGGATAACCGCGCTAGGACAATTTTTAATTAGTTCATCTATCAGGCTTTAATTTTATTAAAAGTACAGGGCAATTTTAGGGGCAAACTAATAGTGAAGTATATACTTCATTAATCCAGTGGCCCGCAAGCGCTGGATCCTTTCGGCTATTATCATATTCATTCGAGTGAACTGAGTGTTATTTGGCCACGGTCACGTCACTTATTACCAAGCATTCGCTTTATTGTTGATGAACTTATCGCTTTATCGAAGCTGAACGCCTTTAGATAATTGTCATCTTATCTTCCACACTTAGTTCATTTTGGGAGGGTATCAACTTTTTTAACGGCGCTATCATATCTCTCTTAGTGCAATGAAGATGAAAATTGTCGCGCTACCTGGCTGAATGGCGGCTGAGAGGATGTCGATATCGTTTAATTATAATTAATAGCTAAATAATTACTTTTGTAGGTAGGTACTGCTCATTAATTCCTCTATTGTTATTCTCTTCATCACCTCCGTCGCCAGTCAAGAATGTGACTAGTCACGTTATATCATCGTGTTGGCAGCGGCGCTGGCTATTGTCATATAACAAGGGATAAAGAATGAAATTAGAAACATTATCTATTCATGCAGGTTATTCACCGGACCCCACCACCAAAGCCGTTGCGGTACCTATTTACCAGACTTCCTCCTTTGCTTTTGACGATACCCAGCATGGTGCTGATCTGTTTGATTTAAAAGTCGCCGGCAATATTTACTCGCGCATCATGAACCCCACCAATGATGTCCTGGAGAAACGGGTTGCCGCTCTCGAAGGGGGGATTGCCGCTCTGGCCGTGGCTTCCGGTATGGCGGCGATTACTTATGCTATCCAAACCATTGCCGAAGTGGGGGATAATATTGTGTCGGTGGCCAAGTTGTACGGCGGGACTTACAATCTGCTGGCGCATACGTTACCGCGTTATGGGATAGAAACCCGGTTTGCCGATCATGATGATATCGCCGTATTGGAAGCCTTAATCGATGACCGAACTAAAGCAGTTTTCTGTGAATCGATTGGTAATCCTGCTGGGAATATTGTTGATTTGAAAAAATTGGCTGATGCGGCTCATCGCCATGGTGTGCCATTGATTGTCGATAATACCGTCGCAACACCAATCTTGTGTCGACCATTTGAACACGGTGCGGATATTGTGGTTCATTCATTGACCAAATATATCGGCGGTCATGGTTCCAGTATTGGCGGTATCGTGGTGGATTCGGGTAAGTTCCCTTGGACGCAATACCCTGAGCGTTTTGCTCAATTAAATACCCCTGATCCGTCATATCATGGCGTGACCTATACCGAGCAATTCGGCGCGGCTGCCTATATTGGCCGTTGCCGGGTGGTGCCATTGCGCAATACTGGCGCTGCGTTATCGCCGTTCAATGCTTTCCTGATTTTGCAGGGGCTGGAAACATTGGCTTTGCGCATGGAGCGTCATACTGAAAATGCGCTGAAAGTCGCGCACTATTTGCAAAACCATCCACAAGTCAGTTGGGTTAAATACGCAGGCTTACCTGATCATCCTGAGCATGAACTAGCCCAGCGCTATTTAGGTGGCAAACCGGCCTCGATATTGTCATTTGGTATTCATGGCGGCCAGGAGGCGGGCGGGCGTTTTATAGATGCGCTGAATTTGATCGTGCGCTTAGTGAATATTGGTGATGCCAAATCACTGGCTTGCCACCCAGCGTCAACCACCCACCGTCAGCTTAACGATGAAGAGCTGATCAAGGCGGGCGTACCACGGGATATGGTGCGTCTATCGATTGGTATTGAGCATATTGATGACATTCTCAATGATCTTGCTCAGGCACTGGATGCTGCCAAGTCTTAGTCCGGCATTATTATAAGTTCTAATGGAGAACGGCCGGTAACTTAAGGGGAACCGGCCGAGAGTATTTGAATAGATTTAACGTGTTGCTAGCGTTGCAGCAATGACATCTGCATAAGGCGTTGTCGGCCGGCCAATCAGTTTTCTCAATGTATGACTGTCATCAAACAGCCCTCCTTTAGCCGCGCCAGCATCAGAATCTGCTAATAGGCTGGCGAAAACATCAGGTAAACCGGCATCGAGCAATGCTTGCTTGAAATCTGCTTCAGACAAATCGTGGTACACCACAGCTTTACCTGACTGGCGGGCAATTTCTGCCGAGAATTCAGCCAGTGTATAGATATCGTCACCGGCTAATTCGTAAACTTTTCCTGCCTGGTTTTCCTGAGTTAGCACCACAGCGGCCGCTTCGGCATAGTCTTCACGTGCGGCAGAGGCGATACGCCCCTCAGCTACTGCGCCGATAAATGCGCCGTATGCCAGGGCTGGCGCGATACTTGCTGCATAGTTCTCGGTATACCAACCGTTACGCAATAACACCACGGGCAGACCTGATTCACGTAATAGTGCTTCGGTGGCCCGGTGTTCTTCGCCTAACCCCAGTGGGCTTTTATCCGCATGTAACAAACTGGTATATGCCAACAATTTAACCCCTGCACGCTTGGCCGCCGCAATCACGGCGCTATGTTGGGCAATACGCTGACCCACTTCACTCGATGAAATTAACAGTAGTTTATCAACACCTTGAAAGGCGGTATCCAGCGTGGCTGGCTGGCTATAGTCAGCTTTGCGGATTTGAACACCTAACGCCGCCAGCTCGTGGGCTTTGTCCGGGGTACGTACCGCAGCAATAATCTCACTGGCTGGCACTTTTTTAAGTAATGCATTGATAACAAGGCGGCCCAATTGGCCTGTGGCACCGGTTACTGCGATCATAATGACACTCCAGATTTGATGTTATGAGAAAGATGACAGACAGTTGGCAAAGAATAAAACCGCATGATTGGCCAGAAAGTTGCCCTTAAGTTCATCATATGCAATATACTAACTTTACGTAAGTACGCACCAAAAGGTTAGTATGAAAATAATAGAGCCGCAAAATTTGAGTCACACTGTTTCGTTTCCCGAACAAGTTCGGCGGGGTGAATTACTCAATGCTGATTGTCCCTCAAGAGAAGTGCTCAAGCGCGTAACCAGCCGTTGGGGGGTGTTAGTCTTGATTGCGTTAAGCAATGAGACTCTGCGTTTTAGTGCGTTGCGCAGAAAGATTGGCGGTGTTAGTGAAAAGATGCTGGCACAAACTCTGCAACACCTTGAAGAAGATGGTTTTGTTGAGCGTATTGCTTATCCGGTAGTACCACCTCATGTGGAATATAAATTAACGCCGTTGGGGAAGGAGATTCAGGAGCAGGTGGAAGGGCTGACTGTATGGCTTGAGGCCAATCTGCACCGCATTATGGCGCAACGACAACAGCGGGCAGAATTAACGACCAATACGTTGTAACAGCAGCCATGGCATCAACCATAGCTGCTGTTAGGATTTATCGCATAAAAGCATCACAGAGTTTTCAACGCTTCCACCGACTCGATAGCCATGGAGGCGATAAACTCGGTCACGCTATAATCGGCAACCGCATTAAACGGATCTTCGGCCAATATCTTATCCAGCTCTTCACGGGCAATACTTTTGGCCAAAATAATGCCACCGGTACGCGGCACTTTACGGCCTGATGCGATAAAAACACCTTGTGTATAGTACTTTTTCAACCACTCTTTATGACTTTCAGTGAGTGCTTCGACCACATCGATAGGTTGATGGTAAGTCAGACTGACAACAAACATGCGAAACTCCTTCAGGGCGAATGTCTAATTAAGATAACGCCTTGGCTGATGGCTGGCATCTTTAAAATGCATAATTATTAATTTTTATCTTAAGTTTTGGCCTTCATAGCTAAATTTGGCATATCCAAAGCCATAATCGTTATTTCACCTTTGCGCGCGGCAGCGTCTACCCTTAAAGCATCAGTTTCATCCCGCTAGATAAATAACGCAGAGGTAGCAATGGCTAAGATTACAGCATGGTTTATCGGTCTTCCCCTGTGGTGGTCAGCGCATTCAACCGCGAGCGATACCGTCCTGCATCAAGCGGATGGTGCGCATCTATTAGAAACTATCAATGCTATTGGTGGGTTGTATGGTATTGAGTTTATCCATCACGATGGTGCTTGAACCGCACGGTGATTGCACTAGATGGCGGGCAGAAAATAAAATCATCTGCCCGGATAAACATATTTAGCGGTAAGCGGCTAAAGCAGCTCGCATCCCCACACGTTTAATTGTTTGCAACTGTTCAGTAATGCTATTGGTGAGCTGCGGGATGTGATTGAGGTCTTGCCCCCAATGGGTGGTGTCGGCTAATACCAATTGCACCAATCCCTCCATCGGCAGTGAACCGGCGTCAACGTCGTGCCACAGGGAGGCGAAACAATTTAGCCAGTGGGCATCATCTTGTAATGCAAAACATTCATCGTCACGTTTTCCTCGATAAAACATCAGTAAGGCGGCAAAAGCAAAGGTGAGTCGTGGCGGTAACTGCCCGTTATTTTGCTGGCTGGAGAGCAACTGAGGCAAAATACGGGTACGGAATTTGGTCATGCTATTGAGGGCAATAGACAGCAGTTGGTGCTGAATAAACGGGTTACGAAAACGGCTCAACACGGCTTGAGCAAAGGTTTGTAGCTCATCCGCGGGTAAATCCAACACTGGAATGATCTCTTCGCTGATCAGTTGTGCGACGAATTGACTGATTTGCGGGTCGGCCATGGCCTCGCCGACTGTATTTAAACCGGCCAGAAATGCGACCGGCACCAATGCGGTATGGGCACCATTGAGAATTGCTACTTTGCGTTCTTTATAGGGCTTAATATCATCGACGATTCGAATGTTTAGTGGGTATTGATTCAGACGTAGTTCCTGCGCTAATGATTGCGGTCCTTGGATCACAAACAGGTAAAAGTATTCTGCGGTATCGAGGAATGCATCGTGATAACCCAGGTGGTTTTCCAGGGCCACAGCTTCATCGCGGGGATAGCCGGTCACGATACGATCGACCAATGTAGAGCAAAACGTATTGTGCTGTAATAACCATTGACTGAAACCTTCGCCTAAATTCCAGCACTGCGCATAGCGTAGGACTAACTCCAGCAATGCTTCGCCGTTATAATCGATCAACTCACATGGCAACAGCACCCACCCCTTATCGGCTGCCCCGGAAAAATGTTGAAAACGCTCAAACATGAGCCGCGTTAATTTCGCGGGATAACTGGCGGGAGGCGTATCACCAAACTTATCATCTTCCAGATAACTTATCCCAGCCTCCGTAGTATTGGAGAACACCCAACGAATATCTTCATTACGGGCGAGGGCGAGGTAGCTGTCAAAGTCCTGATAAATATTGATTTCGCGATTAACCGAGCGAATGATGCGCGCATCACTGACTTTCTCACCCTGTTCGTTTAAACCGCGAATAATCGTGGTGTATAAGCCATCCTGAGTATTAAGTGATGGGGGGAAATCACTGTTAATCGGGCGGACCACTACGACACCGGCATTAAGGTCGGTATGTTCATTTAGTCGGTCCAATTGCCAATCGACAAAGGCGCGCAAGAAGTTTCCTTCACCAAATTGAATCACTTTATCCGGGTGAGTACGGCCAGGAAAGTTTTCGCGGTTTAACGTTAGCATGGTGTTACATCCTTAAAATGAGTGAGATCAGAATTGAATAACGCCTTTGATAAGATCTTTATTCTTCACGACCTGCTGTTCATAAATATCTGCCAAGGTATTGAATTCAAAACGATGTGTCAGGATCATGTCCGCCGATAGTTTGCCAGCGGCCATTAATTTCCCCACTTTGTCAAAATCCTCAAAGGTGGCATTTCTGCTGCCCATCATGGTGGTCTCTTTCTTATGGAAGTCAGGATCAGGGAAACTGAGATCACCTTTGAATAAGCCCACAAATACAATGCTGCCCCCGTGACGGATAAAGTTGAGGGTGTTATTCATTGCTCGTTGGTTACCTGTGGCATCAATAACTTTTAATGGCAGCATGCCAGCAAATTGCTG
This sequence comes from Yersinia sp. 2542 StPb PI, assembly GCF_048593855.1. Taxonomy (NCBI): domain Bacteria; kingdom Pseudomonadati; phylum Pseudomonadota; class Gammaproteobacteria; order Enterobacterales; family Yersiniaceae; genus Yersinia; species Yersinia sp. 2542 StPb PI. The sequence goes on along the minus strand of NZ_JAZGQA010000171.1, from coordinate 1,963 downwards.
GCGTAAATTCTGCTCAAATCCGGCATCGCTGGGATCTAATGCCCGGATATCCAACAGGTTTTCTACATGTTCACGGCGTTGTGCACTGGTGTCGGCCATCACTACATAGGCACCATCGGCTTGCGCAATGGCGGCCACACCCAAGCCAATTGGGCCAGCACCGACCACCAAAACATGCTCATCAGGGTGAACATCGGCACGGCGCACGGCATGGGCGCTGATGGCAAAAGGTTCAATCAATGCAGCCGAGACGGGGTCTACATCGTCGACCACCAATAAATTACTGACTGGGACGGATAAATACTCACTGAAACCCCCGTCTTGATGGACGCCAATAACAGAAATGTTTTCGCAGCAATTGGTTTTACCGCTGAGACAAGAATTACAGTGCTGGCAAGCAACATAAGGAATAACGGCAACGCGTTGCCCGGCATGCATATTATTGACGTTATCCCCCAGCGCTATTATTTCGCCACAAATTTCATGACCCAATACCCGTGGATAACTAAAGAACGGTTGATTACCTGCCCAGGCATGTATATCTGTGCCACAAATACCAACATTTAAAACCTTTATTAAGGCTTCATTAATTCTCGGTAACGGTTGAGTTCGTTTTTGATAAATAAGTTTGGTTGGTTCAAGGCAAACTAAAGTATTCATCGTGGTCATGATTATTCCTCCAAAAGGTGAGGTTTGATATTCATTAAAAATCACAACCAGGTTTAAATCGAATGTGATATTTGTGAGGGATGACGAATTATTCTGTTTTAAATTGGTTTTAAATGAATAAAAAACAGCTAAGGATAATCATGAGCAGAACACAAAATCTTCGTCACAATGTCATCAATCAGATGATCGACGCTATTGCCAAAGGGCATATTACATCACCACTTCCTTCTCAAGCTTCCCTGGCAGAAATGTACAGTATCAGCCGAACAACTGTGCGTAATACCCTGAGTCATTTAGATCACTGTGGCGTGTTGGAGAAGGTCGGCGACTACTACATTATTGTCAGAACACCCCAATCAGAGGACGGTTTTGATTGTATCAGTCAGTCACCAGACGCTCAGGCCGACGTATTTGAACGTGCTTTTTTTCAGATGATTAATCAACGTCAGCTTCGTGCAGGAGATTCCTTTTCAGAGTTACAACTTGCTCGTGCCGCCAATGTCAGCGCTGTGGTGGTTCGTGAGTTCTTACTGCGTTTTTGTCGTTATGACCTCATTGTTAATATCCGCCGTGGTCAGTGGAGCATGAAAAAATTTGATCAAAACTATGCTGAAAAGTTATTTGAGTTACGTGAAATGTTGGAAACGCATGCGCTAAATCGCTTTTTAAATCTTGCACATAGTGANGAGCGTTGGCTGCAAGCCAAAGAGCTATTGGCTCGCCATCGGCAATTGCGGGATACCATTGGCAGCAGCTATCGCATGTTTTCACAGTTAGATCGTGATTTTCATACCCTGATACTTTCTGCTGCTAATAACCCATTTTTTAATCAATCTCTGGAGATTATTTCAGTTATTTTCCACTTCCATTATCAATGGGATGAGAGCGATTTAAAGCAGCGCAATATCGTGGCGATAGAAGAGCATATGGCAATTTTAAGTGCGTTAATCTTTCGCAATGATCTGGATGCGGTGCGCGAGTTACGGCGTCATCTTGATACCGCTAAGCAATCAATGATTCGTTCGATCACGCAGTACAGCGAATGATTAACCACCTAGAGAGTATTGCTGAAAGCGCATGCTAAGATAAAAAACTGGATAAAAAACCGCATAAAAAACCATTAAGGACAGATAAAATCCAGCAAACTATTAATCATCTCACGTATTCATCACAAAGATATGCTGTATATAGAATGCCCACATTAACCTGAATTTCAGTTAACTTATCTCTCTATAGTTGACGCTGTAATAAGTCTGTTTTCTTGAGATTTTTATTTCCTAATCGATTCATATCG
>NZ_JAZGQA010000170.1:0-9025 GCF_048593855.1 Yersinia sp. 2542 StPb PI | reverse complement strand
GTGAAGTTAAAACCAATATTGCCTTTTGAAATATCGATTCTGTTCATTTCAATGAGCTGTTTCACCTGAGCTTTATACTCTTTAGATAAAGCCGCTTGTTTTTGTTGTTCGCTTAGCTGTTTATCACGCTCAAGTTGTTCTTTTTTATTTTCATCCACAGCCTCTCTTGCCTCACGAGCCTGAGCTCGTGATTTCTTAGCTGTTCTTTGGACTTTGGCCATTTTTTTGCTGGTCACTAATCCAGCTTTTAGCATCTGCTCTTGTAAGGTGAGTTTTGTCATCTTCGGTCCTAAACCAGTTGAATAATTTGTGGGATTATACCTGTAATTTTTGAGTCTGTTCCAGGTTGCAGGACCTGATCACGGTATTACTTGAGTTTGGAGGGGTTATCAGAGGCTGGTGGGGCCTGTTCTCAGGATTCGCCAGTCGGTTTAAAATTCGGTATCATCCGCTCCCACTCTTCATCCGGGTAGCCTGATGTCTAAGATAATCGATACCTTTATTGCCCCGCCGTGTCATGACAAGATAGAGATTCTCTATCAGGACGATCACCTGGTACTTATCAATAAACCTGCTGGGCTGCTTAGCCTCTCGGGGAAAAATCCGCAAAATCTGGATTCGGTGCATCATCGGTTAGTACAGATATTCCCCGGCTGTACCCTGGTTCATCGCCTGGATTTTGGTACTTCCGGGCTGATGGTGATTGCCCGCAATAAGGCTATAAATGCCGCCCTCTGTCAACAGTTCAGCCAGCGCACAGTGACCAAAGTGTACAGCACACTGCTCTGCGGACATCTGGACAACAACGAAGGGATGATAGACGCAGCGATTGCCAAAGACCCGGCACTGTTCCCGCTGATGTCGATTTGCCCAATCCACGGCAAACCGGCTCGCTCCTACTATCGGGTCGTGGAGCGCTTTTATTATGAGTTGGAAGATGGGACGTTACTGCCATTAACGCGGGTACAGCTAACCCCGGAAACCGGGCGTACTCATCAACTCCGCATCCACTGTCAGCAGTTGGGCCATCCCATTTTGGGCTGTGACCTGTATGGCGGTCGCCTGCTGCCAGGTACCGAACAGACTCCACGGCTGATGTTGCACGCCAGTGAGTTGCATTTTGTTCATCCCATCAGTGAAGAGTGGGTCAAAGCCCATAATACCAGCCCGTTCTGAAAGCAAAAGTATCTATTACGATGCCACCCGGAGTATCCCCGATCTTATTTAAACGGGTATTACCTGTTGTTCTGGTCACAGGTGGGCTGAAAGTATCGCTCCACGTGATGTAATTCGTTATAGCGATGCTGGTTTTGCTAAAGTTCACCAACCTGTTATCTGGTAACTCTCGACTCGATGGCTTATAAAAATTATCTAAATATCGTTAAATTCGGGTCCCCGTTGAGCAAATACAACGATTAGTGGTGTGTTTATCCTCAGAAGCATCTTAATCCAAATAGGAATCGAAAATGGTCAATCTTGCTAACACTAAAGGTAACAATACCACTGGTGTACATATGCTTCAGCGCGACAAAAATGGTGGTTTTCGGATTCGTACCAGCCCAGATAGTCTGAAACGCTTCACTTCAGTTGATATACGTCCAGAACATCGTAGTTGGTTCAACGGGAAAAACGAAATTTACGGTTCGGAGCCTTACAACACGATTGAAGAAGGTGCGGCAGCTCTTTGTGCGTTCATCGAAAAGGTTTGCGGCATCACATGCGTCTGGGAACCTAAGAGAAAATAACGGTACCCCTATCTGGATTGGGGCAGATCAATTATGTCCGATCCTCGCTCTTGAGAGACCAACATAATCATTGGAGGAGGTTTGATTATGAATATGTCGTCGTGGAAAATCCCATCATCGGCCAAAAAAACTTCCTCAGAGATCATATATGGGGGAGATAACGACAGTGTCTATACAGCTTCTTCAGGGTTAGTTCAGGGGGAAGAGTGTTGTTTTGGGCAGTCAGTGACCTGCGGGTAATTGCGGCATACTAGATTGAGTTTGTTTTTCGGCTCGAAACCTTTATCCAGCATGCATCGTTGAATATTAGCGGCTTTGCGCAGCGTCGGCACGTAAGGCGTCGAACCCAACGGTTGCGGATAACCGCATTGATACATCACCGCCAGTGCTTGCTTGTCGTTTTCAACTTCATGAGAAAAATGCAGCGAGGCTCCCACTTTACGCCAGGTAATCAAGGAAGATTTGCTCACGCCGGAATCCGGCTTAATCGGATGAAACCCTCTGTCTGCGACAAAAGGCAGCGCTTCTAGCTGACTCTGACTCAAGGGATACCCCTGTTCTTGCTTGAGGCAGGCTGGTGTATCGTGGTAAATACGAACGCTGCAAATTTTGAATCCGTCTTTACGGGTAAAGCCCATATTCTCCATGCATTGGTAATACAGAACGGACTCATTATCCGTTTTGGGAATATCGGAGCCGGGGAGTTGCACGCCGCATTTACCCATCGCGACGCGCACGCCGTCGATATCCGTATCAGGACGCTGCCACTGTGTTAGATCCGGTGCTGGGGGGCATCCTGTCAGCAGGAATACAGACGTCATCAGCAGGGGTAAAGTTATCAGAGTCGATTTTCGGAACATTAAAATCCCTTATTTATTATTGTTTCAGATAGCATCCATACTGCCCGTATTTGCTCTACCAGAAAACAAAGAATCTTCGTGTAATTCAGCGATTGCTGGGCCATAAGAAACTGGAAAGCACGGTACGTTACCTTGGCATTCACGCCTGTTTCCAGCTCATAGCGAATTAAAGACCATAAAAATTATGACATCACTCATGGAGAACCAAGTCATGGATTTCACTATCAGTCCCGCACACCCTGAGCACTTTGGCATGCTACGCGCTATTGAACTGGCTGCTTTTGAAACATTGCGTAATGCAGGTGCGGTAACAGGCGAGGCGGGCGCAAGTAGTCTGGAGGAATTAAGCGAATTCAGTCGTAACGGTCTGCTGCTCACGGCCTATACGTCTGATTCTGTTCCTGTAGGGTTTGTCGCAGGCAAAGTTGAAGATATATGGCTGCACATTGCTGAAATTGATGTGCATCCGGGCTGGCAACGCCATGGTATCGGCAGACGACTTATGCAGACACTGCTCTGTATCGGGCAGCAGCGCGGTCTGACTGGTGCCACGCTGACAACAGACAACATGGTTGCTTTCAATGCCAGATTTTACGGCACATTAGGTTTTAAAATTGTGGAAGGTCTCGCACGACCACCACATCTTGTAAGCCTGAACGCTGATGAAATCGCGAAAGGTTTCAATCCGGCGCGGCGTGCAGCAATGTGCGTGACCTTCAGGACTCCGGGCGGGAAATAGTCCGCTATTCGCTCTTGCAGGACAACCATACTCAAATCTCTCACATCGTAGGAGATTTGAGTATGAAAACGTCACCGTGGAACAAAGACTGTATCATCGGTCAAAAAAGACCACTTCAGATATCTCATATCTGGGGGATCCGCATCAGACTTGAGCTGGAAGGTAAAACGCGTGATCTGGTTCTGTTCAACATGGCTTTGGACAGTAAGCTACGGGGCTGCGATCTGGTCAAACTCAAAGTATCAGATGTTGCATATGGTAGTTCTGTTTCAAGCAGAGCAACGGTGTTGCAACAGAAAACCGGTAGCCCTGTCCAATCGATTCAGGGATTTGAGGGCCAATGGAACGATAACGTACGATAATGGCATAACCAATTGATTATCAGTGGCGTTCCTGTGCCGGCAAGTTTCCAAAGAAGAAGGGCATGTTTTTTACATGACTGGACTTCAAATCCCTGGAATGGATTTTATTGATATAGTCCTGTGCGCGTACCTCTACTTCTACCAACGTGGAACAGCAAACCACGTAACCAGCCACTCAGTTAACGCGCTGATCTTGGCTGACTGTAACTGGCTTGAAGGCTTAATCAACCATACACCATCTTCGCCTGTCGCCTGCCAATCCGCCAGCACCGGTACTAACGAACCCTCTGCAAGTTCTTGATGTACCAGCCAGTTGGCCGCAAGCAACACACCCATGCCGGACTTAGCGGCCAGTATCAGTGCCTCCATCTCATCACTCTCATAACGTGTTTGCACCGGTACATTTATCTGTAGGCCGTCTTTTTCCAGTCGCCATTCAGGCCAACTGTGCATTGGTGTAAATCCGAGGCAATCGTGTTTACGAAGTTCCTGTGGATGCGTTAACGCCGGATGTAGCTCCTGATATGCCGGCGCAACGCACAATATGCGACTGGTATCCGCCAGCTTACGCGCAATGAGCCGGCTATCTGAAAGGACACCGATACGTATCGCCATATCGTAATTATCACCCAGCAAATCTACGTAACGATCAGTGCAGTGCAGTACTAAGCGGATATCGGGATAGGCCTGTAAAAAGCCAGGTAACGCTTGTGCTACCCAATATCGGCCAAAGGATGCGGGCACCGTTAACCGAATGGTACCTGCCAAAGCACGTGCTTCCTCTTCCGCTTCACGCAGCAGGTCATTTGCCAGGTCAATTTTTTGTCGATAGCGCAGGCCCTCTTCAGTTGGCCGGATGCGACGCGTGGTACGTTCGATCAGGCGAATACCAAGCCGTTTCTCTAACGCAGCGATACGACGGGAAATTACGGATACATCACGCCCCAGCGCTCGTGCACCTGCGCTAAAGCTTCCAGCGCGCACTACCGCCAGGAAAGCTTCACGTTGGCGAAAATCGTCATCCTGCATTATTGCTCCCAGTGCAACAGATAATTGGTTTTTAGAGTGATTATAGCGCCTATTTTTATCACATACTGGCTGTATCAAGTAAACAGGAGAACGCTATGCAAGCCATTCAATTAACTGCTCCAACGATCGACAGCCTTAACATCTGCGAACTACCGTACCCAAAGCCGGACTATGGTGAGGTGGTGATTCGTCAACATGCCGTGAGTCTTAACTACCTTGATTTGGCACTGGCTACAGGTAAGTTTGGTGCCATTGCACAGCCGATTATTCCAGGTGCAGACAGCGCTGGAGAAATTGTTGAGCTGGGTGCAGGTGTGAGCAGTTGGCAAACTGGCGAACGGGTGGTGCCAGGGATGATGTACAGTTGGCATGCCGGAGTGATACGCCCCAAACATCTTCACGCATTGCGCGGAGTTACTGCCAATGGGGGGCTGGCGCAATACGCCGTTGTCCCCGCAGCGTCGCTGGTGCGTATCCCTGATTCCCTTAGCTGGCAGCAGGCAGCGACGTTACCAGTTGCTGCCACTACTGCATGGAACGCCATCGTACGGGGAAAAATTCAACCCGGCAGTACCGTTTTGCTGCTTGGCACCGGTGGCGTGAGTCTGTTTGCGCTGCAATTCGCCAAAGCTGCAGGCGCCCGGGTGATAATTCTTTCCTCTTCCAACGAGAAGCTGAGCAGGGTGAAAGATCTGGGGGCGGATGAAGGTATTAACTATCGCGAAGAGCCAGAGTGGGATAGCAGGGTCCTCAAGCTGACGAACGGTCATGGCGCAGACCTGGTACTTGAATCGGTGGGTGCCTCGACCTTTGCAAAATCTGTCAGTGCCGCCGCCTACAACGGAACGATTTTTGTGATTGGCTTTGTTGGCGGTGCAGAGTTAAACGTGTCGGTGCTGCCGATTATGCAGAAGATGTTGAATATCGTGGGCAATAATACTGGCTCGACTTCGGATTTACGCGGTGCGGTCAGGGCGATTGAAACAGCCGCGATCGAGCCTGAAATCGACCGTGTTTTTTCTTTCGCTGAAACTCAGGATGCTTATCGTTACCTTCATTCCGCCAACCATGTCGGGAAAGTGGTAATTAATTTGAATGAATGAGTGCTGAGCATGGCCCCTGGTAAATTATAATTTTTACTCTAGGTGTAGAATGTTGGTCGCCTCGTAAACTGGTTTAAAACCTTATGAGGCGGCGTTATTGGGCTTTGACGCTAAATGTTTTTTTCACAGAAAAATAGCAGTAAGAAATTCAGTCATTACTACCGCCAGCCGGCAGAATCAGCTCTTTGTCCTGATTGTGTATATTACCCACTTTCTTGCTGACCGGATGTCAGAAAAAGTCCTTCTCTGGAACAGCTGCGTCATGAGCAATTTCTTCTGCACGCTGAGGCGTGATACTGGCGCTGAGCCATTCATGAACGGCGTCAGCAGTAATGACTAACGGCCGACGATCCTGGAAATCGGCCATGCCATGGTTACTCGATGGGGTAGCGGTTCTGTTTCAAGCAGAGCAACGGTGTTACAACAAAAGACCGGTAGCCCTGTCCAATTTGAGATAACCAAAGGGACAAGAGAAGCTGTTACTGCATTGATAAAGCTTGGTAATTTGCACAGTAAAGACTTCCTATTCCGGTCTCGGGTCGGTACTTGCCAACACATATCAACCCGGCAATACAACCGCATTTTTCATGGATGGATTGGAAAGCTCAGTCTCGATGATTCGCTGTACAGCACACATTCCATGAGAAGAACAAAACCTTACCTGATATATAAGAAAACCAAGAATCTTTGTGTGATTCAACTCCTGTTAGGCCATAAGAAACTGGAGAGTACGGTTCGCTATCTGGGGATTGAAGTCGATGATGCGTTGGAGATCTCTGAGTCGATTGAAGTCTAAGATTGTCAGGGCTGCAACTGTAGCCCTGTGCCAGGAGCGGACGTTCTAGCACCAGCTATGTTAATCAAAAGCGAGCAGATCAGTTCTTATAGCGGTTTAAAAAAATGGTCGTCTAATTTTCGGTTGTGAGTGTTTCATCGGATGTTCTAGATTCATCCTGTACTTTATTAAAGGAGATAATCATGAACTTCACGGAACTTCACCATCAAAACAAACCATTACTCATCGCCAATGTCTGGGATGCTGCTAGTGCAATTATGGCGCACCAGTCGGGCTATCAGGCCATGGGTACTTCAAGTGCAGCGATTGCCGCAACGTTAGGTTACGAAGATGGAGAAGCAATGTCTTTTGATGAATTGCTCTACATTGTCACACGTATCCAATCCGTCAGTAGCCTACCATTAAGTGTTGATGTAGAAGCGGGATTTGGTGGCACAACTGATGAGATAACGACCAATCTTAAACGTCTCGCGCAGCTTGGAGTTGTTGGTATAAATCTTGAGGACAGCAGAGTTGTTAACGGTGTCAGAAAACTTGATGATGCGGTTGCATTTTCCAGTCAATTAAAAGAGATTCGCGATGCGTTGAACAACGAGAGTTATCAACTATTTCTTAATATCCGTACTGATACATACCTGCTTAATCATGAACATGCTTTACAGGAAACGCTTTTACGTGGCCGACTTTATGAAGCATCGGGGGCAAACGGGCTTTTTGTCCCATGTCTGACGTCAGAAAAAGATATTGAGACCTTTTCCAAAGAGCTTAATATTCCATTAAACGTCATGTGTATGCCAGATCTTCCCACGTTCGAAAGGCTGGGGAAAATGGGTGTAAGTCGCATTTCTATGGGAAATTTCGTTCATTCAGCCATTCAATCGAAACTTAAAGATTTAATGCTACTTATCCAGTCGCAGCAAACATTTGCAGGAGTTTTCATTGATGAAAGTTCTCGATAATGCCCAGTGCAATGTCTGGTATCAGGCATTACTTGAGCGCGCTTCGGAGTATACAGGGGTGTTTTTCGTTGGTGTCAAAACAACGGGGGTATTTTGTATTTCGGTATGTCGGGCGAGGAAACCAAAACGTGAGAATGTCGAGTTCTATAAAGATTTTAAATCTGCTCTAGATGCAGGTTTTCGCCCCTGCAAAGTGTGCCGACCCACTGAAAATGCGCACACAGCTCCGTTTTTTATCGAACAAGCACTTGAACTCGTGCGCGCTAACCCTAAAACACGAATAAGCGACACTGCGCTACGTAAGCACGATATCAGCCCCGAGCGGGTACGACGCTGGTTTCTACAAAACCACGGTATTACCTTCCAGGCATTTCAACGAATGCAGCGGGTGAATATCGCACTTCAGGAGCTAAAAGGTGGGTCCGCAGCCACCGATGTGGCTTTTGATAATGGCTACGAATCATTGAGTGGTTTTGCTTATACCTATAAGCGACTTACGGGTGTTGTTCCAACAAAGCAGACTCAGATAATTATAATTCAACGATTTACCACGACCCTAGGCCCAATGTTCGTCTGTGCTACGGAACGTGGAGTTTGCCTGCTGGAGTTTACCGACCGCCGAATGCTGGAGACGGAATTCCGTGATCTCCAACGTTTGCTGAATGCTCGAATAATGTCAGGGGAGAATAACCATACCCGACAAGCGGAAAAAGAAATTAGTGAATATTTTTCCGGAACGCGACAACAGTTTGAGCTCACGCTCGATGCTCCAGGCAGTGATTTTCAACGCTCCGTCTGGCAGGGGCTAAGTGCTGTTCCTTATGGACAAACGTCACACTATCAAGCTCTTTCCGGGCTGATTGGAAAACCTAACGCAGTACGCGCGGTGGCCGCCGCAAATGGAGCAAACCGAATAGCTATAGTTATTCCTTGCCACAGAGTCATCGGCAAAGATGGTTCGATGACCGGTTACGGCGGGGGCATCGCGCGCAAAGAATGGCTAATCGAACATGAACGAAAACATCGCTGATAGACAGATACCAGCTGACGGCTAAAACTAAACAGGGTGGGGAAAGCTGAGTTTGGCACTTGGCTATCCATGTGCCGCCCTGTTAACTCGATCTGATTGTAAGGTCCGCTCTTCGCTCAAAGCTGCCTGTTATGCCTGCTTAAAAAACAGGCTTAACGTAGGATTTTTTTCCGTTTTCCAAGCGGACCCCATATAGGTTGTTTAGTCTCACGTGGGGGAAATAGCTTCGTGCAAGCCGCCAAGTAGAGGTTTGAGCAATGATTGGGCTGAACTATGGGTTCTGATGATGTTTCTCACATTTAACTCGTATCTTTTTCTATCAGGAAAACCGAGTTTCTTAGCTATGGTGTTTAGCAAGCCAGTCTCTCGGATAGGATATCGAGTCATCAAAGTAACGACATC